>CAYZLH010000478.1:0-2426 GCA_964478795.1 uncultured Bdellovibrionales bacterium
GTAGACTCTCGCGGAGTTTCCGTTGGTGGCAGTGGAAAATTGGCTGCGGGAAAAAGTAGATCAAGCCAAAGTGTCGATCCTGCTGTGAAAAATTTTCAGCCGAACCTTTCCGAAGGAGGTTTGCCGATGAAATCTAGTGATCTCAATTCGGCCTTTGATTCTTTCGCCTCGGAATTCGGCGTGGATCCATCGGCAGGATTGACGGCTGAAGAACAAGAAGCGTTTGCTAGTCTCAAACACAATCCTGCCATTATGGGATCTTCCGAAGGGAAGGAGCAGCATCGGGGACTCAGTTCTCAATTTGATGCCTCTGTAGAGGGTAGCGATGGCAAGGCGCTTTTTGTGCGAACGAAATTGGCACTGGTGCGGGCCGTGAAAAAAGGACTGCTAATCCAAAATCTCAAAAACAAACTTTAGAGATGAAAGTCTGTTTTTAATTTCAATTTCTTGTCGTGTTTCGCAATTGCCAATTCAATAATTCTAGTCAGCAACTTCGAATAGGGTATTCCCGAGGCTTCCATCATTTTGGGATACATGCTGATCGAAGTGAAACCGGGAATTGTATTTATCTCATTAAAGTAGAATTTTTCTGTTTTTCGATCCAAGAAAAAGTCCACACGAGCAAAGCCGCTGCACTCCAACACTTGAAACGCCTTGGCTGCAAAATTTCGCACCTCGGCCGTTTGACTCGTGGAAATTTTCGCAGGCAATTCAATTTTTGCCCCATCGGCATCTAAATATTTTGCCTCATAAGAATAAAATTCGTGTTTACCACCGGCGGAAATTTCACTCGGCACACTAGTAAATAATGGATTTTCTTCCAAAACAGCTACTTCGATTTCTCGGGCATCAATGCCTTGTTCAACGAGAACTTTTAAATCATATTGAAAGGCGTCATTAAGTGCGGGAATTAGATCCTGCCAATTTTTTACTTTATGAACCCCAACACTTGATCCCATATTGGCTGGCTTCACAAAAACGGGCAAGTGCAGAAGTTCTTTTGCCTTTGCTAAAACATCACTCTCGGAAAAATCTTCTTTTCGAACCGCTAAAAATGGGGCGACCGGCAGTCCCGCAGCGGCTGCCAATCGTTTGGCTACGTCTTTGTCCATATTAATAGCAGAGCCTAATACGCCAGATCCCACATAAGCCACATTGGCCATTTCCAATAAACCCTGGATGGTACCGTCTTCGCATAATGGACCATGCATAACGGGAAAAAACACATCGATATCCTGAAAAGAGGTATTGCCCGACGTAGTTTGTAAACTAGCCTTTCCGTTGGGCTGAGATTGGATTCGCATTTCGGGAGAATTTTGAAAGATTGGTAGCACTGAAGATCCGCTCGATTCGATCAGCTTTAGATCATTCCACTGCCATTTCCCAGACTTATCAATACTTACCGGAATCACTTCAAAGCGATCGCGATCCAAATACCGGATAACGGATGCGCCGGATTGTAGGGAAACCTCATGTTCTCCAGACTTTCCCCCGTATAAGACGGCCACGCGAATCTTTTTATTCATATCTATTACGGTATCACGGGAATTCCGAAATTGCCTAATGTCTATAGGTTTGGCTAGAATAGGGGAGATGACATTCAGGAAGAAAGTCTTCGTATCGCAAAAGATTACCCTCCTCGTTGGCGCGAAAGAATTCCGCGTGCAGGCCCTGGTTTCCGCTTATGGGGCCAAATACGTTTTTGAAGACTCTGAATTGCCGCAGGAAATCCGTGAAATGATCGGTAAAGAAATCGAACTTATCTATCGAAAGGTTCCGGTGAAGTGTAGGGTGGTGAAAGAGGTGAATAGTGCAGGGATTGTTTATAGCTTTCGCTTCATTCGACCGTCTAATGTGTTGTTAAAGCAAATCGAAAAAGACATTCAAGATAGTGGACTGCCTTCTCCTTGGCTAAGATCTCTTCCACGGCTAAGCACTGAAGCGAAACATCTTCCATTGCCTGCTCTTGCGGTGGTCGACTATGGTGGAGACGTACAATTTCTAAGCGTAAAGAATTTTACGCTCGGCGGATTGCTCGTAGAGTATACGGGAAATGCACTTCAAGACTTAGTGATTGGTAGAAATTTGACTTTTGATCTTGTTACTAACGGTGGCGATAAAATTGATAACTTAACGGCTAAGGTGACTCATCTTTCAACAGAGACCGTGGCAGATAATCCGGAAGCCAATCGAGTTCAGTTCGGACTAAAATTTCTCCCCATGAATTTGCTTAGTGATGCCAAGTATAAGGCACTGATCAAGAACCATTGCATGGGGTTGAAATTTCAGCCCATGGAAGCGGAATAGTTAACTCTTCTTCTTAGCCATATCCCAGAGCACGTCCATTTCTTTCAGGGTCATTTCTTCTAGATTTTTTCCCTGGCGTTTGGCTTCTTGTTCCACGAAGCGAAATCGTTTCTCAAAGC
>CAYZLH010000479.1:0-397 GCA_964478795.1 uncultured Bdellovibrionales bacterium
GCTCCCTGAGCGCCCGCCGCTCCTCGTGATCCTTCAGTTCCTTGGCCACCCTTCTGACCTTGAGCGAAAACTGTCAGTCGGTCGACAGCACGTTGTGTTTCAACAAAAAAGCTTTCAGGTACGGCTCCGGTTTTCATAGGTCCTGCCACTGCAGTTTCCGGACCAACAAAGAGTTCAGCGTCATCTGAGTGAAGCTCCTGAAGTTTCCATCTGATTTGCTTCCCACGTACAAAGTAGCGGCCGCGTTTGAGAAAAACCCGACTGAATTCCTGGACTGATTCCGGAATTTCGGAATTAATCTCAACCACGAGGTCTTTCGGGATCTCGACGTCTGATTCCGCAACTCGTATCGCTGGATCTTCTGAAATATCGAGCAATAGATAGCGATAGTTCATCC
>CAYZLH010000479.1:407-2405 GCA_964478795.1 uncultured Bdellovibrionales bacterium
ATTGTATTCACGTCCCGCTCCGTCCCGACGCCGGAGCGTCAAGTTGCTCCCGGCGAGTCGAAGTTCCGACCAATCAAGACGAACAGCATATGAATACGCCTCATCTCGCGGAAGAACCTCAACCTCTAACCCCCTTGTCGATAGGATTTTGACTTTAGATTCAGGCTCCGCCTTTGATTTTATATCAGCGGCAGGCTTAAAGGCACACGACGCCATGAGCGCAAACGCGCCCGATAAAATAATTGATCTCATTGGCTTCTCCTTTATTTCTGATCGCCGCTCTGACGTTTTTGTTTTTCGCAGAGATACGCACGGAACTTTGTTTTGAAAAGCTCTGGCGGAATCTCTGTGAGATCAAACTGGATTGCTGCCTTTTTTCCTGGTTGATCTTTGTTGGACCACATCGCACCAAGTGCGTAGGTTTCGCCTTCATGGAAGGTGATCAGTTCAAAGTCTGGCTTTGTCCCTTTTGTTTTTTGTTCGTTGTTCATTTCTGTCTCCGTTAATTTTTTGTATCTCCGATGCTGTCGTATCTTGCGTCTACATCAGCATTGGATTGGGTTTTTGTTGGCAGAGAATCTAAACGAAATGATCTTCTAAACCGTTTTGGATCTTGCTTTCGTTCGTCTTCTCTAAAATTACTTATTGTTTTATCGGGGGCCGGAACTTTGATTTGTCGAAGAACGTTCTGCCCCTTTATCGAAAAGAGGCAGCGACCTACACCTAGTGTTTTGATTACATTTGGCGATACAAAGAATTCTTGGCCTGTTCTCAAAGACGCATCGCCAGTCTTTGAGCCGTCCTCAACTCGATAAGTGCTGATTTCCACCTTTTTGGTTCCAAAAAGTCTAGACCACAGTTCCGCGTCATCCGGATCATCTTGGCGAAACACAAACCGCACGTTCACGTTTCCCATAATCTTTCCTTGGAAGGTATTTGAAACTTCCCGCAGATCCGACAAGGTCTGGTGGGCCATGTGGATCATGAAATTAGAGGATCGTCCTTTATTTAGGAATGTTGCGAAACCCTCTGTTGCAAAGGCGTCAAATTCATCGACGTAAACCGAGAAGGGGCCATTTGGCTTTTCTTTCGGATGAGCTTTAAAATATCCAGAAATATTTACGATCTCGCTGAGAACAAACTTTCCGATACGCTTTGACTGAATCGCTTTTGACTCTGTTGGCAGATCTATAAAAAGAATTTTGCCGTCCTTAATCACATCAAGGATTGAGATCTCTCGACCATGTACGATGCTTTCATCAATGGGACTTAATACGTTTTGCCATTCGGATTGATAGAGAGACTGAAGGTCGAGATAGAGACCTTCCATCGCATCCGACCCCTTGTTTTCGCGCTTTAAGTCTAGTGCCTGGATGACCTCTCTCAAGCCAAAGCCGCTTGGAAAAGTCTCGGTCAGATTTTTAAAAATCGATAACAGACCAAGCTCAACGGCCTTGGCATAATGCGGTTCCGAATAGGTGCAGGCATTGTAGAACTTCGTCTGAAGCTGAGACACATCCCCAAATCCACACGGATTCCATATCCTGCTCTCTTCTGGTCGTTCAGCAGAAAGGAGAACGAGATCCTTAAGACGGCCGGATCGTTTTGCAAAAGCCCGGACCTTATTGAAAAGCTCTCGGTCGCCTTTGGGGTCAATGACCACCAAGCCAAATCCTCGTTCTATATCTTTTGAAATCAAATGCTCTAGTAGAACGCTTTTTCCGGTGCCCGTGGAGCCAACAATATGAGTGTGTCTGACACGCTCATCATCCGAAATCCAGTTTCGGTTAAGCCAAATTCCGTTTTTTAGATGGCGCTTATCCCAATAATATTTGAAGAATTGGAAAACGGAATTGGCGGGGGATTGGCATCTAGAAAACAATGCTGGAAGTAGCTTGAAGATTGCAAGCACTACCAAAAAGGAAACCAGTGCTAGGGCTAGAAGCTTCTGTTCGGATGTCATATCAACCCCAGTCGCCTAAGATCCACTTGCCCGGC
>CAYZLH010000480.1:0-2404 GCA_964478795.1 uncultured Bdellovibrionales bacterium
TTCTCTTTCTTGGCCTAAAGTCTGAGTTTCTCTTTCGAACTCAGAATTTTAGAAAAAAGCGAGCCTCGTTTATCCAATTTGATGATCTGGAGACTTTTGAGTCCACCAAGTGCAAGCCTATATCAGTTACTTTAGCCGTGGAGCAAGGCACAAGAAGAATCCTTGGAATCGAGGTCTCACAAATGGCCGCTAAAGGTCGGCTAGCGCATAAAGCATTGGCTCGTTATGGCTATCGCCAAGATCACAGAAGAGAAGGAAGACGACGACTCTTTCGGCGATTAAAGGATTTGGTGGACGAGGATGCAGTTATTCAATCAGACTCCAATCCCAATTATCAAAAAGACGTAGAGATATACTTTCGCAAAGCAAAATACATACAGTTTAAAGGAAAGCGCGGAGCAAGTACGGGACAAGGTGAACTAAAGAAAGTTCATTACGACCCGCTATTCAGCCTGAACCACACTTGCGCGATGCTAAGAGCCAATATCAATCGATTGTTCAGAAAAACTTGGTGTACAACCAAGAAAAAGGAAAGGCTTCACGTCCATCTCATGATTTACGCGCAATTTCACAACGAAACTCTCATTTAAAGAAGCCTCTCTAACCGAGAAACTGACGGACTTTTACTTTTACCACAATTAAGTAGGCCAGTTTTTAAAGGTCACTTAAAGCGTGGACCCATGGTCTAGCCACTTTCTCCCACTGCTGGCGAGAGGAAAGGGGCAGAATTTCGGCGCTATCTTCGAGGTTGCGAATTACTTCGATCATATCGAAAGCGTTGGGGTGTCCGACAACAACTCCGGTTTTCTCTGAAACTGCACGGCTATAAAACTGGCGTTTCGGATCCCACATCTTACGATTTAGGAAATAAAATCCATCCAAAGCTGCCCAGCGGAACAACGGTAAGTTCAGGCGCTTGGCTGTGGTGTTTAGTGCGCGAATGGCTAAAGCCTGATCAACCAAAAGAATGACATCGGATTGTTTGGCCAGGTTTTTGTCGAGGTGGAAAACGCTCGCAAAGCTGCCATCTTTGTTTTGTGCCACGTAAACCAAAAAGTTGGTCAATCCCATTTGAAAGAGGCGTAAGTAGCGGCGTGCATCTTCAATTTGTTCAAGCACTGATTTTCCGTTGCCATCCACAGCGCGTAGGATCGGCGAATTTGTTTTTTCCATTCCTTCGGTTGCCTCCAGGAAGGCGTCTAGGGCTAAAATGAATTTCGCAATGTCGGCCGTGCGCACGGTGTTGCCGCGTTTTCCATTAACGATATCGACTAATGCGGCCACCGTCGAGATTTTCCCGTCAGAAATCTTTTCGTAATCATTACCCCAAAGGATTTCGCCCTTTTCTAATAGCAAGAAAGCTGGCGAGAGATCGCGAATGATATTTTGCAAAATCGCGCCCGAGCCACCGACGGCCAGCGTGAATACTACATCTTTGGGGAAAAGTGAATAATCGATGGCTCCGCGTGGAACCTCGGGAACAACTTGTTCTATTTTTACTTCGCCCAAAGTCTCGTCGAAGAGATTTTTTTCCCAGTCACGGTGAAAGGCGATTTGCTGGCTAAAGCCGCGTAAGAGTTCGGCTTGGGCGGCTACTGTTGAATTCTTGCGGGCCGTTTTTCGGTCCATCACAAGAGAGTAGGAGTTTGCGGCAAAACTGGTGGGTACAGCAAAGGACTGAGTGCCTTGTAGGAGATTGGTAATATTGAAGATCTGTTCGGGTTCGCCATCCAGAGCCAACATCGCCGAAGGAAAAATGCCGCCGCCAGGTTTTCTGAAACCAGTGATTGCCAACATTTTAATGATTGGCTCCACCAACGCTGCTCTGAGGGCATGTTTTCCCTCTTTGGCATCGGGAAGAAACTGCTGGGCGATGGCCAAATTAGCGCCGATCGTTTCAGCGCCACTCGTTACAATTTTTCCCGGCTTGTCGATATTTGCTAGCTTGAGATTGGCAGAATCCTTCAGCGTTAGATGTATTCTATCAGCCTCGAAGCCGCGCATCGGAGATTTAAAGTTTTTGTCGGCCCAAGAGTGGATACGAGTTTTCGCAAATCCTTCAAAGTCTTTTTCGATTACTGCGATTTGATTTTTGTATTTGCCGATTTCAGCCAGCATTTTTTCTTTCACCACGCTTGGTAGGGTGGGTAAGAATCCAACAAGTGCATTGAGGACAGTTTTCACGAGTTCTGCTTTAGCGGCAGTGTCAACGTCATCGCGAATTTTGAAAACTCCATATTCCGAAAGTTTCGGTAGAATCACCAGCTGCTTAGGAACGGATATAATTGGATTCAAGCAGAAGCTGGATGCCAGGCAGTTGAGACTAGATTCATCTCGGTCTTTGAAATAATCATAAAGTTCCGGAACTTTAGCCTTAAAAATGCGCTCACGGTCGGCGGGAGAG
>CAYZLH010000481.1:0-2402 GCA_964478795.1 uncultured Bdellovibrionales bacterium
AAAGATCCAAATGACTCTGCGTGGATGACCGAGTTTTTAGTTTCTAAGGATCAATTTGATTTAGCCCAATACTTTCTACTGAAGATAGTTAGTGAAGTTTTTCTTTGGCGAGCAAGAAGTTTAGAATTTATTTGCAGCCAAGATGATTTTTTTACTTCAGTGTTTCGGATTTTCCGTTCCATTAAAGATAGGAATCTAATTTTTTGCGGGCGAGTTTTTTCGGATAAGATTGAAAATTCGAAGTTTTATGATCCCAGAAATTGGCGAATCACTTATGGGGATGTGGACTCCCTTTAGGTAGTTTCTTGTAAAATTGCGTTCATTTAAAACTTGGTTCGATCCTCTATTGTTTTAGAAGTATTCTGTTTGTGAGCACGTATCGCCGAATTTCGCTTGGTTCTATCGACTCTTCTCTAAAACGTATATCGTGGCCGAACTTCAATCGTGTCCAGCTGTTCTTCGGCGAGTTTTCTTCCTGTTTCCTCTTTCCTAGCCATTAGCGCTTTGACTTTATCTTCAGCAACCTTTCGCGCTCGTTGTAAATTGCTCAGATTCTCTGGCGCCAACTGCTCGGCGACACTGGCCGTATTTAGGATTTCATTGATAGAGGCTATATGGGCTTGATATTCCTTCACTCGTATCACGAACAATTGTTCTCCTAACTTGTTTCGTAAAATTGCCGCCGTTTTTAGATCGTCCGTATTGGTCGATTTCATCAGCTGCAGAATTTCCAATTTTAAATCGTTGGCAGGCTTTTTTAACTCGAGAATTTCTTTACGATTTTTGTTGTCGCCTTGAGTGAATGCGTTGCCATTCGCTTCCATCTGTGTATAGTAGTTGATTTCCTTGGGAATCTCTTTGGCTCGTAGTCGCGCCAGATGCTCATGATACTCTCTGGCCATTTTCAGGGCCTCAGTATTTTTTTCGGGCTCTTGAATCTTTTCCAGTGATTTTTTTAGGACCATTTCAGCCCATGCTAATTTCATTTTTGCCGCTTTTTCTTGCGGTGATTCTTCTTTATTTTTGGTTTTGGCTTTATTGGCGAGGAATAATAGTAAATCAGCCTTTGCTTTTAGCACGTTTACTCGTTCCTCCATCGCCGAAATTGGCTTGTCGGTTTTCTCAAGAGAAGAGATCTGGTTTTCAATTTTAGTTGCCATCTGTCTGTAGAGAAAAAGCTGTCCCCTGACGGGATTTGCCAAAATGTTGGTCACGCCGGCAAAGCCAATTTCCTCTTTGTTTATGCAAGTAGAGGGCGTGTCATCATTTGGCTCCACCCAATCAAAGGGCACACAGTGGTCTAAATTTACCAGCGTACTCGTGATTGCTCTATGAAATCGATTAAGTGAGGCCAACACTACTTCTTGCTCGCCCAAAGTGAGTGCGGTGGGATCGATGTTCGTATCGGGAAGTTTTGCTACGAGAAAATTCTGCAACTCTTGGGTTTTTGCGATCATATCTTTTCGCGAAAGAGAATCTAGATCCGAAAACCGCAGTCGCTCAGGAGCGCCGAGATTTTTTAATAACTCATCAACTTCAGCTAGCTCTTTACGGTAATTTCCGACAAAGTTTCGTTGCACTTCTTTAGCAAAGATTAGACGCAGAGCTTGGTCTCGAGAATATGTACGAAATATGGCATCATTGTTCAATCCCTCGCAGGCCGAAGCTTTTTGTAATATTTCATAAAACTCCCTAACTGTGCCCGAGCTGGTGTTAGTGGGTGGGTCAGCGCATTCGTTTTGGGTTGCGCGAAGATAACAGTCAAATTTAGCGCTTTTTTCTTTAATTTGTATTTTCAATTGTTCACATTGTTTGGTCATTTCAGCGAGTGAATAACTTTCATTAATTGAAGCGTAACTGTCACAAACTGCAATTGCGGCATGGGTGATCAATGCGCCCGGAAGTTTTTTCAAGGCTTGCTGTAATTTTTTGTGGTCGCCGATTTCTAGAAGCTTAGGCTCAGCTGCTAATACACCCTGAAGATAATGCCATCCGGCCGGTTTGTCTCCTAATGGCGCCCGACCCTCATAGCCAGATATTAGCGCTGTGTTGGGAAAATGTTTTTTCCAGTTGAGCATCAAGCTGCCAGGGGAAGTGGTATAACAACCCCATAAATGTAGTGAGCGAATGTTATCGCGAAGATGGGGAAGCGGGGCGAACAGATTAGCAAGTTGAACATCGCTAATTTGTCCCGTGGATCCGCCAAACGAACCCGTGCCATCGTGGCCCGAGACAACAATGGTTGTTAGTGGCTGATTGTTTTTTTCCCGTTCTTGCAGAAAGGATTCAAGTTGTTTGATATCAAGCTGCATCGATGCCTGAGCCTCGGCAATTTCATTGTTCTTTTTTGTAACTTTCTCCGTCAACAAAACGCACTCTGGAGTACCTTCAGTTTTACAAAC
>CAYZLH010000482.1:0-2389 GCA_964478795.1 uncultured Bdellovibrionales bacterium
GTTGTAAGTTGTAAGTTGCCCGCCCGCTTCGAGTCGTTGAGCGAGTCGGGCGGGTAAGTTCGTGAGATGGGAATGAATTTTAATTTGGCTCCTTTCTTTTTAGCCAAAACCTGCCACGGTACGAGATTGGAATGATGCTCCATTTCTGTTAGCAGAATTTCATCGCCTCGTTTGATGTTCTCATGCCCCCAGGTCCAAACTACCAGATTGATCGCCTCCGTTGCATTACTGGTAAAAATTATCTCTTCTCGGTGTTTGGCATTTATGAAGCTGCGCAATTTGTCCCTGGTATTTTCATAAAGTGCGGTAGCTTCTTGAGAGAGCGTATGGATCCCGCGGTGGATGTTGGCATTGTGGCCATCATAAAAACTAGACATCGCCTGAATTACGGTATCTGGTTTTTGCGTTGTAGAGGCGCTGTCTAGGTATACTAATCTATGCCCCTCGATTTTTCTTTTAAGAATCGGAAATTTTAGTTCGAGCATGGGAGCATTTTAGCAAAATTCGATGTTTTTTGACAGAATCGTGGGTTTTCGCTATAATGGCTTTGTTTACAATCTTTAATTAACCAAACTTTCTGTGCAGTGAAGAAGCTTTGGATTATAGTAATCAGTCAATTACAGTATCAGTTTCAAGCCTTATGATGACTAATCAAAATCTCGGGGAAAAGCCATTTCGCAGTTTCCGAAATAATATAGTAAGATTTTGATCTCAACCGTTATTTAGAAACGGTTTAATTATATTTTCCAAAAATTTTTTTACGGCACAGACTAACTCACTATTATGAGCAGTCTGTTTTTTGTAGGCATCGCAGCCGCCTTGGTCGCGGGCTACGTGATCCGCTGGTTACAGGTCAAAGCGAAAATAAGTTCTGCTGAACTCAAAGCAGAGCGGCTTTTGATGCAGGCACAACAAAAAGAAAAAGAGTTGATTCTAGAAGCCAAGGACCAGGCAATTACAATTACCGAAGACGCGAAGAAGCAGGAAACTGAAATTCGGCAAAAGATGTTGAGGATGGAAGAGCGTTTAGCGCAAAAGGAGACGGATATTGATAGTCGCTCAAAAGATTTGGACAAGCAAAAGCAAATTTTGGAAAAAGAGCACCAGGATTTGAAAATTTTGAGGGAGGACTTGGCGAAAAATCGCGAAAGGCAGCTTGAAGCTTTGGAAAAAATTGCGAAACTCACTCAAGAAGAAGCCAAAGCGATATTGCTTGAACAAACCGAGAGACAAGTTAAGGATGATTTGGTCGGACTTACCCGCAAACTTATCGCACAAGCGCGGGAAGATGCGGATCGGGAAGCGCGAGATATTGTAGCGCAGGCCATCGAACGCTGCGCGGCAGAAGTGTCGACCGAAATTACAACCACCACCGTACCACTGCCTTCTGAAGATTTGAAAGGACGCATTATCGGGAAAGAGGGTCGAAATATAAAAACTTTCGAACAAATGCTCGGGGTAGAAGTGATCGTGGACGAAACGCCAGATGCCGTAATCATCTCCGGCTTTAACTCCGTCCGTCGGTATGTAGCCAAAGTAACTTTAGAAAAGCTGATTTCTGATGGACGGATACATCCGGCCAGGATTGAAGAAGCTTATGAAAAAGCAAAAAAAGACGTTGGGCAATTGATAAAAGAGGCTGGCGAGGAAGCAGTCTATGAATTGGGAATTACAAATTTTCCGCCAAAGCTCGTTCAGCTGGTGGGGAGACTGAAGTTTCGCTCTTCATATGGCCAAAATGTGCTGAAACATTCTATCGAGATGGCTAAAGTCGCGACATTAATCGCTGAAGAATTGGGGGCAGATGTTTCTGTAGTTAAACAAGGGGCCTTGTTGCATGATATCGGTAAGGCCTTGGACCAGGAAATGGAAGGAACCCACGTAGAACTTGGGCGCAAGATCGCTGAGAAGTTTAATCTCCCGGATAAGGTAATCAATGCCATTGAGGCTCATCACGGCGATGTAGAGCACACGAGCGTTGAAGCGGCTATCGTGGACGCCGCCGATAATATTTCCGGAGCCAGGCCGGGAGCGCGCAAGGATACTTATGAGCAATACATTAAACGTCTGGAAGAATTGGAAAAGCTCGCTACTTCCTTTGAAGGAGTCGAGAAGGCTTATGCCATTCAGGCTGGCAGGGAAATTAGAGTTTTCATTGAGCCGACTAAAATAGATGATTGGGGCGCCATGAAGTTGGCCAGAGACATGGCCGGACGGATTCAGCAAGAACTCAAGTATCCGGGTGAAATAAAAGTGCAAGTAATACGGGAGCTGCGGGTCATTGAATACGCTAGATAGAATGTCGAATTTCAAAGCTCAAATATCAAATCAAATCCAAAATCCGAATTTGACATTTAGTCATTTGGGCTCGATTTGTAACTTGAAATTT
>CAYZLH010000483.1:0-2388 GCA_964478795.1 uncultured Bdellovibrionales bacterium
CGAAAACGTCCTTTATGAACGGATCCATCGTTACCGTTTCCGGCGGGTTACCATTGCTCAGATCAGAAGGGCTTTTGGGAGTATGAGTTTTTTTGCACCCAAAGCACCAATTTATCTAAAGGGCCCATTTCACTATTTGCCAGAGCAGAAAATTGACAATGAAGCTTTAATCCGCTGGATGGGGAGAGATATTCGCGCCTCGTGGATTGAGCACCGCACGGGTATTCAATCTCGCCATTGGGTGCGCGATACCGAAGCTTGTTCTGATCTGGCGGCAGCGGCTGCGGAGAAAATGTTCGCTGAGCATGTCCCAGAAAGAGCTGAAGTTAAAACGATATTGCTCGCCACCATTTCTGGAGATTACCTTACACCGCCCACCTCGCCACTTTTGCAAGAACGATTGAATCTAAATGCTGGGGCCTTTGATCTAACCGCCGCCTGCGCCGGATTTGTAACGGGATTGCATGTTGGCGCTCAGTTGGCCTTCGCCTCAGGAGACTCTCAGCTCCTGATTTCCTCTGAGGTTCGATCCAAATATCTTTCCAGGAATGATTTAGCTTCCACGGCACTATTTGGTGATGGAGCGGCTGCCTGTTTGATTGATTCTAAGTCTGGTAACTTTCGGTTGGTGGCTTCTCACCTTTTTTCTGACGGAAAAATTGCTGATATTATTTCGATTCCCGCTGGCGGATCAAAAAAACGGTTTTCCGACGATCCTGAAGAGCAATTTCTCACGATGAAAAAGGGAGCGGTACTTTTCTTGAAGGCCGCAGAAGGAATGGCCGATTGCGCGAAAACCTTTTTAGCAAGATTACAGATCCCTTTAGAACAAATTGATTGGGTGGTCCCACATCAGGCCAATCTTCATTTGGTTCGTGAGGTAACGAAGAAGCTAGCTGTACCCGCGGAAAAAGTGGTTGAGACAGTTCCGTTTACTGGGAATACTTCGGGGGCAAGTGTGGGAATCGCGTTAGCGATTTTGCGCGAAGGCGGACGCGTGGTCGCCGGTCAAAAGATTCTCCTGGTATCGGCGGGTGGAGGCGGGCTCGCGGCTTGTGCTCTGCTTGAGGCGCAATAAAAGGTGTTGCCAACTCATGGATAAATTCGATCACTTTTGCCGAAATTTCTGAGCGTTCAATTAGTCCGTCGATCACGCCACTTTCAATGAGGTCAGAAAAATCGTCTTTTTCCGTAGCGCGAACTTTTCGCCGGGTTTCCAACAGTCGCGGTGAATTCTGTAAAACTTCCTCTAAAATGGATTCGCTCATCACGCCAAACTGACAGCCCTTTACGGCCCAGCAGTGTTGCGAACGGAAATTTTTTGGGAAGGCTAGAGTTGTGGCGCCGCCGAAGCATCGGCCGAGCGTGAAGCCCATATGACCATGAGGATATTGAATGATCCGCTTGCCCACAGTTACGATGGCGCGGATGATGTCGTTACTCTGCTGCTCAAAGCGGGGATCGATGCCGGGAGTATCCAAAAAGCTGATGATTGGTAGGCCTAGAGATTTAAATAGCGACAAGGCGGCGTTATAGCGCTCCAGCGCGGGTAAGCCGATTAGGTTATTGGGATGACCGGGAGGATTTAAGAATACTCCCAAGGTTTTCCCATCACGTTTTACTAGATAGGTCTTTACCACTGGGCTCATCTGTTCAAAAACTTCGAACGCGGATTCCCCAACGAGCAAGAGTATTTCTTTGATTCGTTCTTCGGCAAAGTGAAGATCGTGAGAAGAAAAGTGTTCACCTTCTAGTTTGGTGGTTGGAAATGAATATACGCCAGATTTTGGGTCGCCAAAATGAAGAGAGAGTAGGGCTTTCACTTTCAAAAAAGCGGATTCTGTATCGTCGGCTAATTCTTGCACGAGATCATTTTGGCTAAATTGAACTTCGCCTGATGCTTCTTTGTCGAAATTTGTTTCACCACCAAAGAATAAACGAATCACTTCTGGGCCTGTGAGGTTAAAAGAGGACTTCTCGCGTACGGCGATGCGATAGTGGCCCATTTGAAAAAGAATGGCACTCAAGCCTAGACAGCGTCCCATGGCGATGGAAAAAATCGGAATATTTTTGGCCCGTAAGTCAAAGAGAGAAGGCATAGTGGCAAAGGAATCCATAAATACCTTCCGGCCTTCCATGATGCCGACACCAATCGAGTTAAAGGCCATCACGAGCGGGATTTTTTGTTCACCTACGAATTCGATAAACGCATTGGCTTTCTTGGAGTTCTCGATCGTGAAGCTGCCGCCATTGAGGCGAAAATCTTGATAGAGGATGGCGATGCGTTGGCCCTCGAGAGTTCCCAATGCGGCCACTAAACCTTGTGCTGAGATGCGGTCAAAGCTCTCTTCGTGGAGCGAGAAAACTTCAATGACTTCGGAGTCGAAG
>CAYZLH010000484.1:0-1642 GCA_964478795.1 uncultured Bdellovibrionales bacterium
TGGGACGATTCGCCGAGCCGATCTTGAAACGTCTCTTAGAAGTGCATTCTAGTGGTACCTTGGGAACTCCTACCAAGGGATCCATCGATCTCTTCCACCGACTGATCGCTCGCGTTTCCACTCGTTAAAAAGGGAAAAATTAAGCTGCCGCACGGGAATCGTTCGGCAGCTTTTTTACTTTTGTGGTCACCCAAATCGAATAGCTTCGGGCCCTTTTTTAATGTATGCCAGACCTGATCTGCCAAGGAGAGAGCGAAGAAACCAAAAGGATTCCCTTTGGTTTCTTCGCTTTTTGGATTTAAGCACTTCGCTCAACGGATTCCTTTGAAGAACTTGCTTTCTTCTCTGTGGTTGCCGAGATATCTCGTGCTCCATGACTTTTGAATAGATCTTCGGCCTTTTTCACCCATTCGCTGTCATCGGCATGGACAGAAAGGAGCATTCCACCATCTTTCACCATGCTCTCGTAGCGCTTGGCTTCGTATTCGGGAATGCCGAATCCAATCAAGGCACCAGTGATGCCCCCCACTGTTCCGCCCAAGCTTGCCCCTGCTAGCGAGGCCATAATGGGTCCCGCAGCCACAAATGGGCCAATACCTGGAATCGCCAAAGCTCCCAAACCCACTAACCAGCCCAAAGTTCCGCCAAGCACTACACCGCCGACGGCCCCTGTGGTTGCACCCTCGGGAGCTTTTGTGGATTTCTCGTGGGCGAAGTCATCGCTTCCTGCCTTTGTGGGCAAAAGAGCAGAGATATCACTGCTACGAAATCCATTGGCTTTCAAAGCATCTACGGCATTCTCTAAAGAAAACCGTTGGTCAAAAATTCCGAACACTACTTTATTTCCCTTTTTATTTTCATAAATCATAATATTCACCTCACTTTTAGATCATTGTTATGGATATCTTTCACGTATCTATTCCTTTGTTTTTACTTCAAGCTTGTTTCGCAACTGCTTTTCCCGAACTACCAGTTTCGCAAGGTCCGCAATTCTTTCTCGCTCCATTTTGGATTCCACGGGTCCTCTCAAGGTGGCAACTCCATTTATAGTGACGATTTTAATATTGTGGGCCATCATTGAGAGAGAGGAATCACCGACAATCAGCTCTCGAATCCTTCTAGTAAATTCAACGTCTGACTTATTTCCTCGTAATTGGTCCAGAGGCGTTACCGTATTTCTCCTCGCATCAACCTCATTGCGAGCGCTACTATCGGCTTTTGGTCGTGTATCATTCGTGGCGGCCCAAGTAATTGCGGGCGTAGCAAGCAACAACATCAGAGAAATCAATTTTTTCATATATACTCCTTAGGTTGAAATGGAATTAAGGGACAGAGATCTAACCGCGAAAGAATAATACCCAAATGAGAATGACAAAAAATCCAGGCACACCGAGGAAATAAAGCAGAATAGGAACTGCCACTCGCCCCTTCGCGTTCGAAATAGCATTACTAACTCTTTGCATAAAATTATCTCCTGTTTCATTTGCATGAAAATTTAAGCAATTTTCATTTCTAAGAAATATTGTATCCTTGATATTCATATTTAACTGCTAATTATCACATATTTTACCATTCAATTTATTCAAGTTTGATCAAAAAGAAAAGGACCCTACGGAATACAGAACTCGATCTGAGAGACTAT
>CAYZLH010000484.1:1652-2364 GCA_964478795.1 uncultured Bdellovibrionales bacterium
TTTCGCTGTTCTAGATATTGTTCGCCAATTTTTACTCTTTCTTCTTGATCAAGCTTTCGTCTTAGCTCCGGAATCATTTCGTGTTCCTCTTCTTTTATGTGGTGTTCGACGATTTCGGCCAACACTTTTACTTGCGCCCTCCACTCATCCTCATCTGTAATACTATCTATTTGATAAACTAACTGGTCGGCAATTTCATGCTCCGCTTGTCCCTCAAAACCAGATTGTCGCATACCTGAATCTTCGTTTTCCATATAGGTGTACAATGCGATTTCTTCCGGTGTCGCATGCTCACTCAGTAGAGGAACGAATGATACGAATGCTGCCCTTAATTTCGGAATTCCTAATTCAGAATTTTTCATCAACTTGATCAGTTGCTTCAATGGCTTATGATGCTCAATCATGAGCTCCGTGATATCCGACGGATTCGTGACTTTACGCGTTTTTGATTTTCTTTTTGTCTTAATTTTTTTCATCGAATCCCCCAGGAGTTTTTCCACTTGCCATCGGCCGTATTTCGGCGATTTGCAATGTATATGCCACTAGGAGAGACGGCCTAAATCGCGTAGTAGAGGAAACGAACGTGACAAAAAAACCGATCTAATGAGCGAAATGGAAAAGAAGGCCACTTCGAAATGAAATGCTATTTCCTGCAAAAATAGAATAATGAAATGATAAAACTGGCCTACTTAATTGTGGTAAAAGTAAAAGT
>CAYZLH010000485.1:0-2361 GCA_964478795.1 uncultured Bdellovibrionales bacterium
GTGAAGCCCATGAAAAAAACTCCCAAGCCGCCATTAAGCCCCATGCCCTCGATCATGCCGTAGGCAAGTAGGGCCCAAGCTTCGTTCGCAAAGGGAATTCGACTTTCATTCGGGAACTTTTTCTTAATCGCGGCCCAAGCCAGTCCCATCGTGACTGCGGCAACTATAGCTAAAATCGTATTGGGTCCCAGGCCCGCGAAGACCTGTTTGCCGCTGAGATGACCCAGCATAAGTCCGTCTAAAATCGTTAGAAAAAGCACAATGGCCAATACATCCGTAAAAGCGCTTTCCAAGGTAAGCATGGTCTTTGTTCCCTGCTTCACACTCAGAGTGCGGACCATTGGTATGACGATGGCTGAGCTGGTGCTGCCGGCGGCAAGTCCCATCAATACTGCTGTCCCCCATTCAAGCGAAAGAAGTGCGCGTGCGATCAGGCTAATGAGCACCGCCGTTCCAAAAAAACCAAAAACAGTCATAAGTGAAGCTTTAAGGCTTGATGTTAAAAGTTCACGGGCCCGAAGTTCTAAGCCGCCACCAAAAAGAATTACGATCAAGGCAAGTGTTGAAAGAACCTGGCCGACTTTCCCGAAGTCACTTACCTTGAGAATTCCGAGTATTGGACCAAGGGTGTAGCCCAGCACAATCAGAATCAGGAGATCGGGAATTTTTGTGCGTTGAAAAAACCAGCGAAGAAAATGTCCAAGAAAAAAGAGCGCCGAGATTCCGATAATGACGTATGGCATTCGGCGCTAGTCTAATGGGTCTTTGGTAGAGAGAAAATAAGGGATCAACTAAGTCGCAGTGCGCTTAGTCAATCAACATCTTCTCAACTTCTTCAATATGCGCTTGTTCTGTGCAAATGAAGTCGCGAATCAATTCTTCGAGTGCCACATCACCTTCCGTGTGGGAAAGCACGTCTTTGTAGAGTTGAAGGGCGGTGCGCTCGGCCTCTAGGGATTCCCGCAAAAGCGACTGGGTCGAGTGTTCATTGCTCTCTTTAACCGGTTGCACTTTCAGTGATGGGTGTCCACCCAGTGCAGTGATCTTCTCGCCTATGGTCGAGGCATGATTGAAGGACTCGATAGCCTGCTCTTTGAAAAACTTCGTAATAGGAATACGACCCGATCCTCGGATCATCAACGAATAGTGTAAATAGCGGGCAACTCCTGAAAGTTCGATCTCAAGAATTTCGTTCAGGCGTTTAAGGAGCTCGGCTTTCGCTTCGGCTTTCATTGTAGACATCTTTGGATCCTCCATGGGGCTCAAGGCTAATATTTTTACCGCCCTCATCAAAGAGGTGGCACGAGTCGAGTTTAGGAGAAATTGTCAGTTTGTCACCTTGTTGAAAAGGAAAATCTGCTGCAACCTTTAGAACGCAGTGGCTGCCGCCGACATCTGTGTACAAAACGGCATGATCACCAAGCCTTTCAATGACATCCATAGTGCCCTGAAAAAGACCTTTTGATCCATTTGCTTCGCTGGTGCCAGCCTTCAGATGCTCGGGTCGCACTCCTAAAGTGAGCGAAGCGCCCCGTTTGATCTCTTCAGTGAAACGGGCTTGTAGTGTGATTTCGTCTGACTGATTCTGGATCGAAACTTTGACACTTCCACGATCCGGATCGCTGTCCACAAGGCGAACCGGTAAAAAATTCATTGCAGGCGAACCCAAAAATCCAGCCACAAAGCGATTAACTGGGTGATGATAAATCTCAAGCGGCGGACCCACTTGTTCAATGCGCCCGTGATTCAAAACTACGATCTGGTCAGCCAGAGTCATCGCCTCGACCTGATCATGCGTGACATAGATCATGGTCGCTCCTAGATCTCGACGAATTTTCGCAATTTCTAGGCGCATGTCCACTCGCAGTGCGGCATCCAGGTTCGAAAGTGGTTCATCCAGTAAAAAAACTTTTGGATCGCGAACTAGAGCGCGTCCGATCGCTACACGTTGCCGTTGGCCACCGGAAAGTTGTCGAGGTTTCCGATCGAGAAGTTGATCTAACTTCAAAATTTTTGCGACACGTTGTACTTGTTCGTTCACCACGTGTTTCTCGGCTTTCGCAATTTTCAAAGCAAAGGCCATATTCTCAAATACGGACATGTGGGGATAAAGCGCATAGCTTTGGAAAACCATAGCGATTCCACGTTTGGAGGGCGAATGGTCGGTGACATCCATGCCGTCAATGGAAACTCGACCGCCCGTCACATCTTCCAGTCCCGCAATGAGTTTAAGGAGAGTCGATTTGCCGCAACCCGAAGGTCCCACGAAAATTGTTAGTTTGTTTTCAGGAATATTCAATGAAACATTGTCAATGATGCGAGTCCCTTTGGTGTACTCTTTTACGATGTTTTCCAGTACGA
>CAYZLH010000486.1:0-2348 GCA_964478795.1 uncultured Bdellovibrionales bacterium
GAGGGAGCGCTCTCAATATTCGATTCGACGAGGCGCGCACCGAAGAATTGCAGATTGGGATGTTGCCAGAAACAGGGATGATTGATGGAAATCTTCAGAAAGTCTTTGCGCAATGCAGTGGTGACGCGCTTCGGCGTGAAAGGGGCCTTTGATGACGAAACCGCTTTGTTCTCGAGCGGATTGATCGATTCGCTCAGTGTCATGGACCTCGTTCTCTTCGTCGAGGCCGAGGCCAATTGTGAGGTTCCGCCGACAGAGATCACGCTGGAAAATTTTGACAGCGTGAACATGCTTTTCTATTCTCTCGAACCATCAAGAAATTCGAATAGGAGAGTCTCCATGAAATTTTTATTAGTGTTCCTTTTGCTTCCTTTTACTGCGCAAGCTGGTCAATTTGAGCGCGGCATGGAAGCTTTACGTTCGATGACGGGTTGTTATCTCATCGATTACAGCTATACCGAAACCGAAGGCTTGTTGCCTGGCTATCAAAAAGATAACCGCGTGTATGACGTGAACAAGGATAAATCCGTGAAAGAGTGGATCTATATGACGGAAGACGCCCCAGGGAAAGTTCGTCTTCAACACGTACTATTTCTCACCGATTTAGATGGAAATTTGGTGGAAGGTACTGAGCTTCGTCACACTGGCGAAGATTGGGAATTTAATGCTCCCTACCTCTATGATTTCGTGGCTCCGAAAAATTGGGTAGTGAAGAATTTGCCCGCCAACAACGGCCTCTGGACCCGCAAAATCACGAGCTTGGATGATGGTCTACGCTATCAGTGTGCCGCTGCCTGGAACCTAACCTCTAAGTATCCTGAATGGACCTGCAGCAACTATGCGCCTATTCCTGGTCGTGAATTCCGCGATATGGGTCGTAAAGATTATCAGGGTCTGGAACGCACCACCCGCGTGATTGCTTATGGCAACAGCTGGTTGGAGCGCCAAAATAACATTAAAACCATTCATCAAGACGGTGTGAAAACTCCGCTCGCGAAAGAAGTGGGAAAAAATTGGTACGTGCGTTTGCCAGATAGCGAGTGCGCCGCTGCCGTTTCCTACCTTACTCCTCGTTTGGGTTTCTGGAGTGTAATTCGTGAAGCCTGGGCTGGATTTCTCAATGGCCAAAGCAACTGGTCGGAAACGAATGCCTCTGCTCGTTATCAAAAAATTATGAGCTTAGAAGAAGGCTACTTGAATCTCGATCCTTCTTTGCGCGAACAAGCAAAACAACAAATCTCGGCAATCATCCGTGAGTTTCGTAATTAGTTTTTTCCTTTCCCTCGTGGCCGTTGGTCACGAGGGAGGGCATGGTGCACCGATCACTGGCGTGGGCCCAAACGGTGGCCAGTTGAGTGCGGTGATCGCGGCGAAAAATGCTTCGCTTGGGGAAAAAGCTCCTCGAGTGGCCATTGCCGAATGGCAGCTGCGTAGCCAATCGTTGAACCTATTCCTACTGACGGAAAAAAAGAAAAGCTCACCGGTAACAAAAGCTGGTGAGATCAAGTGGATACTCTTACGTTCAGGGCAAAAGCCTGAAGTAATTGCTCTTCCCGTCCAAGCCCAACAGTCAAAATTTTCGCTTGAGCTAAAAAATCTCTCCACCCTAACTGCCGTGGAAGTCATTCTTCCCGATCAGGAAAATGAAAAATTGGTTACGATCATTTCTCTGCCGAATTTGTTGCCACAGCCGAAGTTGTAAACTTTTCAATCCATTTTTCGGCGATGCGAATTCCATCACAAGCTGCGCTAGTAATTCCACCAGCATATCCGGCACCCTCGCCGGCAGGATAAAGATTTTCGTGACTTACACTTTCTAAAGTTTTGGCATCGCGGGTTACACGAATAGGGCAGCTTGTTCGCGATTCAATACCGTAAAATTTGGCGTCTTCGTGCAAAAAACCTTTCATTTGCTGTTCGAATTTTTGCAATGCCAACTGCAATTTTTCCCGCATCCACCCCGGGAGGATTTGATCGAGGCGAACGGCAATCGAGCCTGAAGGCGAAGATCCCTTGTCTACTGGGCCAAGCGTCTGTTCGAGAAAGTGATACATTTTTTGCGCCGGTAACTCCTTGCTACCTCCGGCAGCCAGCACTGCGCGGTTGGCCTCACGTTCTAATTGTTCGCGCAATTTCATTCCCCCAAATACATCAGCGCCAAAGAGCGACGTATGATCCACGGATATTACAATAGCCGCATTGGCATAAGGAGAGTTGCGGTGGTAGTTGCTCATGCCATTGCAAACGAGGCGATCTTCTTCGGTTCCGCTGGAAAGCACATATCCACCGGGACACATACAAAAGCTATAAACGCCGATTTCCGATTGAGCATCGTGGTGAGCCAGGCG
>CAYZLH010000487.1:0-2347 GCA_964478795.1 uncultured Bdellovibrionales bacterium
GTGGAAACCAAGGGCACTTGTGCGCTTTATTCACCACAGAGCAAACTCACCGGCACAGTATTGTTATTGGCCAATGGCAGGGCCGCCGCCTGTACTGGTCAGCTCTTAGAAGCGAAAGACGCAAAAGAGATTTTAAAAAAACTAAACTCGCGCTGGAAGCAGGAAGGCATTGTGGCGAATCCCTCTTGGCGAGTATGTGAGAACAACAAGCAATGTACGATGGCCAGAGACTTATGCGGAAATCCACTCCCAGTAAATCGCGATCGCTTGAGCGAGGCCGAAGGCTGGCGAAAAAGAATGGCACCCAAAGTAAATTGCAGTCAGGGCACGGCCATTGATCTCCCCAAATTGAATCCCGTTTGCCATGATGGGTTGTGCACGCTGCCTTGATCCTCCATTCAAGAAGCGTCTCCCGGTGGAGACGGTTGTATCCGCGAAGGCTCAGCTTTCCCAGACTTGATATCATATAATTTCCAATACATAGTCGTTGGTATGTTGGTTGCGATAGTTCTCCAGAATTCCAAAATAATTTGGAACGTAAGGAGAAAATCATGAAGATGCAATCGATCATAATGGCCACCATGGCGCTATTTAGCGGCGCCACATTCGCAAATGCGGGCGATCACCCCAGCGGAAACTGGACTTACTCTGTGGATAGAAATATTTCCGCTAGAGTTATCAAGACAAACTCCACACGTATTTTACTTCAACTAGATAAAGAGCGTCTGGATGACGGCTGGCATTTGGTATTGCCCACCGATATCAATATCGACGCCACCAAAGAAAGTATGGAAGTGTATTACACAGAAGATGATTCCTCCGTATTTAGCTGGAATGGATTTTCCTCCAATGTCGTGTCGAAAACCAAAGTGGACCAAATGATTCCTGGCTACAATTGCCGGTACGTAGTTCATCTTAACTACCAATTTTTCTTTCCTAGTCAAACGCACTCAATTGCCAATACCACAATTACGGAGCGATTCATTAGCACCAACAATCTCACAAATAATTGCGAAAACTTTCTCGCGGCGGCTTGGGCAGATCCCTCGCTACTATTACTGGGCAGAAAAGAACATTCCCCCACAAGAAATATTCTCGATTCTAACCAAGTTTCCCGAGAAGATTTTGTAAAAATTGCTGCCGCGTCTTTGAGCTATAAACTCTTAGGTGTGCTATATTCCAGGCAAGCGGACTTGCTAGATCGATGTGGAACTGCGGAAGCAATGCTCACGCATTCCCCCGTGGACGAGGCTGCGCTGCAAGCCATTTCCCCCATGGGTGTATGGAGCGAGAGTAATAATATACTCAGTCCCAATCTAAAATTTCAGCTAAATCAGGGAAGTTCTCTATCTCCTTTGCGCGCCTATGCACCCGGAAAAATTCGTGTGTATGCCATTGAGAGATTTCAGGAAGGAACTCGAGTTGGCTACAATGTTCGCTTTCGCGGATGTCGTGAAATGAAGGCTAGGTTTGAAGGTTTACAACAATTGAGTGCAGCCTTAGCGCAGGCCATGACTTCCACCCACGATAATGAATGCAGTAGCTACAGTGCGAACAGCAGTTACTGTCACTATTACGTGAAATTGGACCTTCCTGCAGGAACAGAGGTGGGAATCATTGGAACTAGTGTTGCGAATTTCAACATTCGCTCCACCGATACGCGAACCGTATCAAATCTAGTTCATCCCAAACTTTATACTGATGAATTGGCGCAGGCCTCCTGTTTTCTAAACTACTTTCAGGATTCGCTAAAGGCATTTTTGGAAGAAAGGCTGGGAATATCCTTCGTGGGTGGATTCGTGAAAACGGGTTGCGGTAAAGTGGATCACGACAGCAAATACAATGCGCAGGGAAACTGGTTTCGTGCGGACAATCTCCGTTTGGCATCAGACAATCTAATGCTAAGCACGCACATTCTAAATTCCAATCTATTGGAAATTGGCTTGGGCGAAAGAATGCCCCTCGCGCCTGGATCCTACTTGTTTGACAGAAAGGCACTGGATGCGAGCCTGGTGAACGTGCCCTTCTTCTTAATCAAAGTCGGAAAGATCGGCTGCTATGAGAATGCCCGCACGATCGCAGTAGTACATAACCAGAAACAGTATGTTTCGATTGAGAAAAGAGTATTTTTGGTAAAACGTCTGGCCAAACATAAATTGCAGATGGCGATCATCGAAGGCGATAACTGTGCTGCCGTCACGGATCGAGCAGGAGCGATGAACGGCAAGAGCATATTGTTCCAACGATAAATGAATGCACGAGGGGCCACCAGAGTTAGGTGGCCCCTTCCACTTTCAAAAAATCACAAATAGAACTGCAGACTCAAAGAGTGCGAGCTGCGATAGAG
>CAYZLH010000488.1:0-1796 GCA_964478795.1 uncultured Bdellovibrionales bacterium
GCAATCGATCCGTGAAAAATACCACTTCCCCACCATCCAAGACACGTTAAAGGACATGCACTTTCCCAAAGAGGTGCCCAACTTAGAGGTAGAAACCACTGAGCAATTGCCAGTGGCCGTGCGCCGATTGATCTTTGAGGAATTTTTTAAATTTCAATTGGTGTTACTCATGGATCGCACGGGGCTAAAACCGGAACCGAGCATTCCAATCCAGCCAAAGGGCAACCTCGCGCAAACGCTGCGCAAAAATATTCCCTATCAACTCACCAGAGCCCAAGAGCGCTGCATCGCTGAAATTGTGGGTGATTTGCAAAAACCGAAGGCCATGAATCGAATTGTGCAAGGAGATGTGGGTAGTGGCAAAACCTTTGTGGCCCTGTTTTCTGCGGCGGAAGCTTTGGAAAATGGTTGCCAAGTAGCCTTGATGGCACCCACGGAAATATTGGCCGAACAGCATTATCAAAATGCTTTGAAATTATTTGAAAACACAAATTTCGTGCCCGCGCTATTGACCGGGAGTCGATCGAGAAAAGAAAAAGACGAGCTTTACCAAAAAATTCGCTCGGGCGAAATTTCCCTTGTAATTGGCACGCACGCGTTGATTCAGGAAGCGGTGGAATGGCAACGTTTGGCGTTTGTGATTGTGGATGAGCAGCACAGATTCGGCGTCCGCCAGCGAACAGCGCTCAAGGAAAAAGCACCGGCCGGCACTTTCCCCCATGTGCTCACGATGACGGCCACGCCGATTCCGCGCTCATTAGCGCTCACGATTTTTGGTGAGCTAGCCGTTTCCACCATTGATGAACTCCCGCCCGGTCGTCAGGAAATTCTGACAAAAATCCTGCGGGGATCCGAGCGCCAACGGCTCTACAATCTATTACAAAAAGAAGTGGCCGCCGGGCGACAGGGATACATCGTGTATCCTCTGGTAACCGATTCGGACAAAGAAGGCATGGAACGAATTCGTTCCGTGGAAACGGAATTTGCCCGCCTAAAAGAAGGCCCTCTGTTCGGTTTAAAACTCGCTATGGTCCATGGGCAAATGAAATCCGAAGAGCGCAACACCATCATGCGCGCCTTTAAAAATCGGGAGTACGACATTCTCGTTTCTACCACCGTAATCGAAGTGGGGGTAGACGTGCCCAACGCTTCGGTGATGGCCATTGAAAACGCCGAACGTTTTGGCTTATCGCAGCTGCACCAATTGCGCGGCCGAGTGGGTCGGGGATCAGACAAGAGCTATTGTGTTTTAATTACCGATTCCCCTCCCCCTGGCGTGCGCCATGCTGAGGCTCATGACGGTGAAGAGGGAGTAGAGGACGAAAGCCCGTGGGTACGCCTGAAAGTGTTGGAGGATCATCGCTCCGGATTTGTGATTGCGGAAGAAGATTTGCGGCTCAGGGGTCCCGGTGATTTTTTCGGCACCAAGCAAAGTGGGAGCCCCACCTTTCGTTTGGCGAATCTCTCTAGGGATGCCGGACTGCTCGAATTAGCTCGTAAGGAAGCCGTGGCCATTCACGAACGCGATCCACAATTAAAGGATGCCGAAAACGAACAATTAGGCGTTTGGTTTCATCGGGCTTTGGCGGAAGCGGCGACTACGTTAAAGAGCGGATAAAAATCCGAAGAGAACGGATTGTTTTACTCCTGCAGTGTTTTCGCAAGATCCGTAACACGACGAGGAATTTTTTCTAAATTGATTCGTTTCCCAATCGATCGGCCGTGTCTTTCCAAGTAAGCCACACATAACGCTCTCGTAGCCAACGGAATTTGTGCCGATTTTCCACACTCTAAAA
>CAYZLH010000488.1:1808-2335 GCA_964478795.1 uncultured Bdellovibrionales bacterium
TAGGAGGATCCCCTCTGCTGCCAAGGAGGGCTCTTTTCGAATCGCCTGCTGGATGGGCGCAAATTTTTCTGCTGCCGATACAATGGTCAGCTCCCCTTCCGTGCCCGCCATCGGCAAAGCTTTCATCACTTCAGCACCTAAAAGCCGGAACTCTTCTTGCGAAAGTGGTTTTTCTTCTTCAACAGTGGGCGACGGAGCGGCAGCAACGGATTCCACTTGGTCCTGCACAACTTCTTTTTCCATTAAGATTGGCGCTTGATGAGTTCGCAGCAACATTAGGCCAAAACCCACCAACAATGCACAGCACAAGGAAAGCACTAGCCCAAATTTCCAGCGAAATTGATCCATATAACTCCTTTAGTCGTGACCCCTGAAATTAACGAAGGCCGAGCGGATTTGCAAAGAGAAATGGCAATTTTTTCCCACAGCCTAAACCCGGAAAATAAAAGAAGAATTAGTTATTTACGGACTCGCCAACGCTAAAATATTTCGCGTCAGGATGATGAAATACAAGAGCCGAGACTGAG
>CAYZLH010000489.1:0-1290 GCA_964478795.1 uncultured Bdellovibrionales bacterium
GAAACAAGGAATCTCCGTGCGGGCCACGGATTTTCATCCGGACGTACCGTGGTTTTTGCAGCAAAATTTAAGAGAAAACTCTGTTTCATTGGCATTAGCGGTTCAGCGTTGGCGCGAACTCGCCGTCACGGAAGAGCTCATCATTGGCAGTGACATTCTCTATGATCGCCAGCAAGTAACGGAACTGTTGGATTTGTTAAAACAGTCCCGCCACTGGCGGCGGGCCATTTTTGTGGATCCCGGGCGGGCCTATTGGGAACGTTTTGTTCAGGAGGCGAAAAAAGACTTTCAGGTGCGGGAGTTCCTCTTTGAAACTTGCTTTTTTTGTGAGATTTCCCACTGATGTATCTTCCGGAAAAATTCAAAGGCGATTGGCGGCAAGTGGTGCAGGAGTACCCGTTGGGTGCATTGATTACTCCCTTAGCCGAAGAAATGAAAATCTCTTGGCTGCCCTTTGCGCTAGCGGGCGATTCGCTGTTCACGCACTTTGCCATTGGCAACGATCATTGGCGGCAGGTGGAAAGCTCTCCCTCGAAAATACTCTTCCAGGGCCCCAACGCCTATATTTCTCCTACCTGGTATGCGGAATGCGATGTGCCCACCTGGAATTACGTGGCGGTGGAAATGGACGCGCAAGGGCAGGTTCTCAGCGAGCGGGAGTTGATCGACGAACTCCAAAAAATGAGCGAACACCACGAAGGTCCAGACGGCTGGGATTTTCATATTCCGGCGGACTTAAAGCAGGTCGGTAAAGCGATTGTGGGTGTACGGTTTTCCGTGCAAAACGTACAAGCGAAGTGGAAGCTCAGCCAAAATCGAACGCCAGCGGACAGATCCGGAGTGATTCGCGGCCTCCGCGCACGAAACGAGAAAATGGATCTCCTCCTAGCGGATTGGATGGAAAAAAACGGATAGCGCAATGCAAAAACGCGCGGCATTCTGCGACTAACAGGCGAAAATGCCTCAGTTTTCCCTAGAGAATTTCCGACCTTTCTTTTAGGGTGAAGGAATGGAAAAACTCAAAAATTTATTCAAGGCAAAGGCCGATGTTCTCGGCGCGGAAATTAAAGAAATTTTGAAGGAACACGGCACCAAGAAAATGGGTGAAGTGCAACTGGCGCAGGCCTACCAAGGGATGCGTGGTATCACTGGAATGGTGTATGAAACTTCGCTCCTCGATGCGAACGAAGGAATTCGTTTTCGCGGATTTACCATCCCCGAGCTGCAGGCAAAGTTACCCCATGCCAAAGGCGGGCAAGAGCCACTCCCTGAAGGGTTGTTTTATTTGTT
>CAYZLH010000489.1:1300-2322 GCA_964478795.1 uncultured Bdellovibrionales bacterium
TTGCCTACGGCTGAAGACGTTGCGGAACTTTCCGCCGATTGGCAAAAACGCGCCACCTTGCCCTCCCATGTTTTAAAAACTATCGATGCCTTGCCAAAAGATGCGCACCCCATGACTCAGTTCGTGACGGGCGTAATGGCCATGCAAACGGACTCCATCTTCGCGAAAAAATATGCCGAAGGCGTGAACAAAAAAGATTATTGGTCCTATGTGTATGAAGATTCCATGAATCTCATCGCGCGCTTGCCGGAAGTGGCGGCCTACGTTTACCGTCGCCGTTATCATGGTGGGAAGACCATTGCTCCTAGCAAAGATTTAGATTGGGCGGCGAACTTTGCCCATGAGCTTGGCTTTGATGGCGATGGTTTTAAAGAATTGATGAGACTCTATCTCACCATTCACGCGGATCATGAAGGCGGTAACGTATCGGCGCATACCACGCATTTGGTGGGCTCGGCGCTTTCCGATCCTTATCTCAGCTTCGCAGCTGGAATGAATGGACTCGCTGGTCCTTTGCACGGCTTGGCTAACCAAGAAGTGGTGAAGTGGATTTTGGAGATGCAAAAATCTCTCGGCACCGATCAGCCCACCAAAGAACAAATTGAAGCTTATGTGAAAAAGACTCTAGCCGATGGCAAAGTGGTGCCCGGATATGGTCACGCGGTATTGCGCAAGACCGATCCGCGATTCTCGGCGCAAGCGGAGTTTGCGAAGAAGCATATGCCCAACGATCCCTTGGTGAATACGGTGTGGAAAATTTTTGAAACGGTTCCGCCGATTTTACAATCTTTAGGAAAAATCAAAAATCCTTGGCCAAACGTAGACGCGCATTCTGGAGCACTCTTGTTGCACTATGGAATGAAGGAATACGAGTATTACACCGTATTGTTTGGTGTGAGCCGAGCATTGGGAGTGTTAGCGGCGCAGATTTGGAGCCGAGCTTTGGCTTTCCCCTTAGAGCGTCCAAAATCCGTAACTACTGAAAACGTCAAGGCTTGGCTCAAAGGCCAAGATGAGGTGTG
>CAYZLH010000490.1:0-2321 GCA_964478795.1 uncultured Bdellovibrionales bacterium
TGGCGAGAATGCAAGAAGAGGTCAACCAAGCCATCGCCCATGGTTTAGTGGTTCCCATTCCTTATAAAGTCGGTTCGTTAATGGCCGTAGAAAAAAATGGGAAAATTGTAATGGTGGATTCCTTTCAAGAAAAAATATCACAATTGAAACCGGCGTTCGTTTTAGCCGAGACCGGTTTCCGTGAAGGAGCTCGGGAGATTGTTTCTGATGTCGACCCCTTCGCCTTAGCATTTCCAAGCGTAGTAGAAACTATCATGCAAAACAGCAAAATTTACGGGATAGTTACGGACAAAGAAAAGGATGCCATTCGGGGATTCAATCAAAAAGTTGCAGCTGTATTAAATCGTAGTGAAACTCGAAATCGCTACATGCTTCACGGAGCCGAAAATCGTAACCCTCATTCCAAAGGCGTGAACGGGTATCCGTTATTGGCTTTTTATCCTGATGGAACTGAAAAAGTAATTCTCGAGGGGCCTCCTGAGGACCCGGATTATTTCTATCGCCTCTTTCGCGATGAACTAAAAACGCAAGGCTATCAGCTCGACGAAAATCCCAACTGGTGAGAGGCTGGACTCGCTTGCCGTTTCCGTTGAAATATTTGTTTTACCTTTCCATCGGCCAACTCAATCACTTGATCGCAATGATAGGTAGAGCTCGGTCGATGGGCGATTATTATCGTTGTAACACCCTGAAATGAATTCTGAATGGTTTCCTGAACCTTGGGTCGGGGCTCCTGCCCCTCACCCCTTGGGCTCGCTTCGCAATGACTCTTTGCTCGCTCGTGCAAAAGTGCGATCCTCACACTTTTGTGAACCGCCTTAAAAAACATCGCTTCTCTGCCGCCATCTCTAGTCGCCAGATTTTCCGCCCCTACAAATCCCCGCAGTCAAGGCGGCCGACGACCAAGCCGTGAGGCGTACGCTAGTACACCGGAACGGTGAGGAGGAGGCCAACGATGGATGCGGGGATTTTAGGGAGCGGAAAATGGTGCCCAGAGACGGAGACACCCAGTGGATTTTTTCCAAAGTGAAAAAGTTCCGCTCTAAGTAATGAATAAATAAGACTTATTCAAAGATAACAATAATTTAGATCAGTAAACTAACAGTGGTGCCCTTGTTACGAATTGTCGTTGTTAGTGCTCTGTTTTGCCCTGTTTTTGCTTAGTGTACGACATATTTACGACATTTTTTAGGAGCTTTTTTATCCGACGATATTTCGAATTCGATCCATGCATTTTCTGGCTCTTTCAGCATAATTTCCACTCGCTCGAATAAATCCGTTAATAGCTTCTTCTAATAGATCTGCATCTTCAAGAAGCTCTTGAAACTGTTCTTTTAGATAATTTACTACATCTTCGTTTGCAGCCTTCAGGCTTGCCTCAACTGTGGGACAGCCATCCATGATGGCAATGATATCCTCAAGATCATGACTCAAACGAATATCATCCCCTTTTCCTCGCGCAATAAAGGCTTCAAATTTTGTGGCAAGAAAATATACCACGTCGAAAATGAAAACCGAACTGCCATCGGGAAGCGAAATACTTTTTCTATACTTCATTGCCGTGGAATACCAACGATTGCTGAATCCTAAAACCTTTGGATCCGTTGGCATGGCATCTACAATGATTCCCTTAAAAATCTTTCTGCAAATTGGTGGTGATTTACCCTCTTCTGGCAAAGGATCTTTAAATCCCCTCTTACGAAGCTCTGCTTCTAACTTGTTGTATTCATGGTTGGTGGTAATTTCCACAACAAAGTCTACATCGTCTGATGGAGTGGGCGACGGCGACATTTGATCGTCAATATACAAAGCGGTTGTTGCTCCACCCACGAATGCAACTAGATCCCTAAGATCTCCAAGTCCCTCGGCCACAGCCTGAATCATCAAAGTATTACGATGCTGTTTGTTCACTTTGCTTTTCGTCTTTCTTTTTTAGTATCAGCTTTCGAATTTCGCCCTCGGCGATTTTTCTCTCCCTAACTCCACCGGCTCGAATCGAGTCTACTAATGAAAGTAGCTCATATAGCTTGGGGTCATTTCTAGCAGCCATTGGAGCAGATTCATAAATTGGAGACAAAGCGATTCCTCTTTTTTCACCTTCTGCATCAGGCCACACCCACTCTGAGTTTTCTTCAACAATTAACTTTCCAGCCATAGGGGGAGCGGAGTGCCCCGTAGGAATTCCCCTCAAGTAACTGCCAAACTGAGGAGGATAGAAATATTTGATGGCGTGGCTGATCAATTCTATGGCTGCCAGCTTTTGCACTTTTTTCTTTGATTGATCCACTAACCCTGCCTCCAAGAGCCGCTCAAGTGCATTA
>CAYZLH010000491.1:0-2321 GCA_964478795.1 uncultured Bdellovibrionales bacterium
GTGGAATTTTAGAGCAAGGATACTTTCGCACTCGCGACGGGGTGCGCCTATACTATTCGGTAGAGGGCCCGAAAGACGGTGAACCACTATTGTTTTGCTACGGCTTAGTATGCTCTCCGCTCCAGTGGAAATACCAAATGGAGCATTTTAAAAAAACTCATCGCGTGATTTTTTTAGACTATCGCGGGCACGGGCAAAGCGCGCGCCCCGAAGATCCGCGCTCTGTGACGATTGAAAGTTGCGCCCGCGATTTACTGGAATTACTCGACGAATTGGAAATTTCGCAAGTGACGGTTTTAGGGCACTCCCTAGGGGTGAATATCATCCTAGATTTGTATCGATTGGCCCCGGAACGAGTGAAGGCCTTGGTGCTAGCAAATGGCACTCCGAAAGATCCCTTTGAGACCATGTTCCATCACAATTTTTTGCAGGTGCTGTTTCCCGCCATTCAAAAGGCCCAATCTCTTTTTCCGGAGTATTTACAAAAATTTTGGGCTAGCCAAGGCACGAACCCGATCAACCAAGAATTCATCGCCCGCGCTGGTTTTAACCCCAAGTATGCTAAGCGCGAAGACATTAACGAATACCTTCGTCTAACGGCCACGGTGGATTTAGACATTTTTCTCCACCTCTTAAACGATTTTATGAAAACGGACTGTACGCATTGGCTTCAGGAAGTAAATGTGCCCACGCTGGTAATTGCCGGCGATCGCGATTTGATTACACCGCTGAAGAATCAAAAGATTTTTGCCCAGCTCATTCCCGAAGCCGAATTCCATGTTGTGAGCGAGGGTTCTCATTGTCCGCAAATGGAAAAACCCGATTATGTGAATGATCTTTTGGCGCAGTTTTTTCAACGGGCCGGACGTGGAAAAAACAAAGAGCGAACGAAAAAGATTCTCAAAAAAGGAAAACGCAAGGGAAAGAGTTCTGATCGTCCGACAACATCCGCTTAGCAAGCTCGGCCCTCGTTATATTAGGGTTGAATTCTGGGTGCCGGAGATTTTTCCCAGCACACTTTTTCTCCGGGATCAGCACTCAATGAGGATTCAATAAAGTTATCCAAATGAAATTTTGTCAACTTAAATAAACGGTCTTGAAATCCGCGCAGATTTCTACCCAGCGGAATCGCCAGTCGCTCTTCTCCCTCGAAGTCCAATAACACCCATAAGTCCGCTCCGAACGGCCCACTAGCGTTGGTATGCAATGCCACCCGAACTAGCTTTTCGGGATTGCGCATAAATTTCTTTTTCTGCCGATAAGAAAATCGCCACAGACCATCTTGTTCGTGAAAACTCCACCAATCTTCCGGCCACGAGGAGCCATAGCGGATTTCATTCCAACGATTACGAACGCCCAAAGTCGCGCCAGAAAATACCGCTAAGCCAAAAGCAATTTGACAGACAACATCCCAATGAAATCCCGTTTGTAATCCGGTACTGACGGAAAAATACAATAGGCCGATGCTTCCGAAAAAAAAGAAACAGGTGGAAAATGCGCTTCCCCAAAAACGTTTTTTTCGCACTTGCCGAAGCTCTTCTTCTTCTTTTTTCAACAATTCATTTAGCTTAGACATCTGTATCAACACCGACCTTTGCGGAAATCCATGCTACTTTACGTTCACCAAAAAAGACTGCCCGAGCGGATTGATCGCAAATCCTTGCCATTTGGTTTGCACCATGGCTACAGAATCGCGCATATAAAGTGGAATGATAAATCCCCCCTCATGCAGAATAATTTCCGCCTTTTGAAAGTTTTCTTCGTTCACAGCTCGATCGTATTCGAGCGAGCTCCACCCAGTCCAGTTTGCCGTGCTTGAGGTTAAAAACTCCTGCAAAAATGCCCGAGGATGAGAATAAGGAGCCGTGACGCCACTTAAGAAAATTGGTGCTGGATCGGTATAAATCTCTTTCCAATAAATTTTTGACTCTTGGACTTCGATGGGAATGCGCACGCCAAGTTTTTTTTCCCACTGCCCCTGCGCCCATTCGGCCAAAAGTTTATGGGAAGCTTTATTATAGACTCGCAATACAATTCCCAATTTGCCTTCTTTATCTGCGGCCTGAAGTTTTTTCTTTACGGCCAACATATCCCAGGTGCCCTTCGGCTCCTGAATCTTTGGCCACATCACTTTAGTAACCCAGGTTTTGGTGGCCCGATATTCACTACCCAAAACTTTGGCCAGCTCCTTTCGATCGAGGGTTTCACTTAGTGCGCGACGAACAGATACATCTTTTAAAGCCTCTGATTTATTCGCATTCACGCCAAAATAAAAGGTCGTCAAACTGGGGAATACCCGAAACGTTTTTTTCTTCTCGCTT
>CAYZLH010000492.1:0-2304 GCA_964478795.1 uncultured Bdellovibrionales bacterium
CGAGATTGGCCTCGCCTTCGTTTATCACGAAGATAAACGAGGCATCCTCGCGAAAACCGGCAAACCATGACCGCTGTGCTGCCCCAAACGTATCGGCATAGAATCCGAATGGTTTTTCCCTTTTTCGCGAGTGGAGTGCCCCACTGATTTCTTCACGCGCGTGATCTTCTAGGGCGGACATCCCAAGCAAGACTACCTTAGCCTCGTCGATAGCCTTGGAGATCTTGTCCGCGTTCCCGATCGATTGACCATCCCCAAAAAACCCTACTGTTCTCCAGCCACGCCGTCCAAGCGCTGGCGCTACAAGCTGGAAAGCTTCGCTGGGGGCCTTATCATGCCCAACCAAAACCGCCGTTCTCGGCATGAGCGTTTCCTCCTATTTCGATTTCAGAGAGCGAATTTTGTCCCGCCTAACTAACTTTGGCGAAAGGACTTTTCAGTTTAGTTCAAAATAATCCCACTGTCAATCCTATTCCATTGACATAAAATGGACGGCCGCACGATTTGTGGCAATGAATTTATTTAGCCATTAACGTGTTATAATTCGTGCGTATGTTAAATTTACCGCCAAAAATCATAATTTTCGATACCGAGTTCACAGCTTGGGAGGGGAGTCTTGGGCGCAATTGGAGTGGTCCTCACGAATATCGCGAGATCATTCAAATTGGCGCGGTTTTGGTTGAAACCGCAAATTTTCAAGAGCTGGATTTCTTTAACGAGTATGTTAAACTCGTCAAAAATCCAAAACTTTCTGACTATATTGTGAAGTTGACTGGGATCACGCAAGAATTAATTGACGATCAAGGAATTCCGTTTGCGCAAGCTCTTGAGAAATTTTTTAACTGGAGCGGATCATATCCCATGTATACATATGGGAGAGACCACGAACATTTGCAAGCTAACTGCGAACTGGAAGGTATTCCTTTTCCATTTGAAAAAAATCGGTTTCACCGCTTAAGGGATGTGTTTGAAAATGCTGGGATAACAACTGCTGATTATGACAGTGGCTATATAGTCGAAGCTTTTGGTCAGAAGCTTTCAAGGCCCCCGCACAATGCCCTCAACGACGCGCGAACTTTAGCTGATGGCTTGAGGGCATTATCAAAACGACATACCTCTTAAGTTAACGGCTCACACAGTGTGTGAGCCGTTAAAATCAGCGTCCTTTGCCGGTGAGAATGATATTGAAAGTCTTAAGAAGAATCGCGATGTCGAGCGGGGCGGAGCGGTTTTTGATATAGAAGAGATCGTATTGCAATTTTTTGAAAGCATCCCGCACCGAGGCGCCGTATTGGAAATTGATTTGTGCCCAGCCCGTGAGTCCGGGTTTTATCAAATGCCGTTCATTGTAAAACGGAATATCTCGCTGGAGGTTTCTTACAAATTCGGGGCGTTCGGGACGCGGTCCCACCACTGACATTTCGCCTTTCAAAAGGTTGATGACTTGGGGGATTTCATCGATCCGGGTTTTCCGCATGAACCGGCCGAATCGCGTGATCCTTGGGTCATTGATTTTCGCCCATACGGCTTCTCCATTTTTTTCCGCTCCCTCGATCATGCTGCGGAATTTGATGGCCCGAAAAGGCTGGCCTTGATAGCCCACTCGTTCTTGTCGGAAAAAAACAGGACCGCGGCTATCGAGTTTGATAGCAAGGGCGATAAGCGGAATGAAAGGCAGGGACAGGAGCAGAATGGAAATCGCGAAACCGATATCAAAAATGCGTTTCAGTATTTCGTAAAAAGTCTGATCTCCTTCTTTGAGATTTTCCAAAAACCAGATGTGACCTATAGTAGTAATCGGAATTTTGCCCGTCAGTTTTTCATAAAAAGATGGCAAATCAAAAAACTGCAGTTTCAAAGATAAACTTTCATAAAGTTTTTTTACGAGCTCGGGATTGGAATGGGGATTTAGGGCCGTGACTACACTGCCGATTTTTTTCTCCTCTAGGATTTTTTTTACATCCGCGGAGCTATCATGTATCTCGACCCCGGGGAATTCAGGAATACTGTAACTGCGATGGATGATCGTGGTGATTCTATACCCGAGCTGTGGTTTGCGGATGATTTCTTCAATCAATTCTTTGGCTTCATCATTCATGCCGATCACCAGAACATTTTTTAGAAACTGGGGCCGCTGCACAAATGTGTTAAACCAATACCGCCATATTCCCCATAGAAAAGTGAAGACTGTAAGAAACAAAAAATATGTGCCGCGCGGTTTTATGTCAAAAAGCTTATCAGTCAGAAGATAGAAATAAGCGGCACCCAGGATGTAGTTGAGCAGCAGGTTACGAAGTATTTTAT
>CAYZLH010000493.1:0-2294 GCA_964478795.1 uncultured Bdellovibrionales bacterium
ACAATGGTTCCACGAAATTGGTCGCCTTTTGTCTTAACGCGCGGGCCCAAAACCCGGCCCAAGCGATCTGAAAAAGATTGAAGCTCGGGGATCACATTTTTGTCCTTCTTTTTGTTCTTTGGCTCCGCGCCCACCTGGGTCAGGTAGTCGGCCACCAGCCTTTCGGTTTCTCGAACCGAAAGCTGCTTCTCCACAATTAAGTTGCGGAGCTCGAGACGCTTGAGTGGGTCCGTAATCGAAAGCAACGATCGACCGTGACCAAAGGTTAATTTATTGTCACGCAAATCCTGAATAATCGATTCCGGGAGCTTCAACAGGCGAAGATGGTTGGCCACAGAAACCCGATCCCTGCCTACGCGTTTAGCAATCTCTTCTTGGGTGAGGTGAAAGTCTTCCGCTAATTGAAAATAGGAAAGGGCCACGTCCACACAATTTAAATCTTCGCGTTGGATGTTTTCAATTAACGCCAGCTCCAATGCCTCTTTATCGGTGGTTTTGCGAATTACCACGGGGACTTGTCGGAGTCCGGCAAGCTTTGCGGCTCGCAATCGGCGCTCACCAGCAATCAAGTGAAGCTTGCCATCTTCTCCCCGTCTAGTGATCAGGGGTTGGATGATCCCATTCGATCGAATTGATTCGGCCAGCTCCTGGAGGGCAGTCTCTTCAAAATCTCGGCGCGGCTGAAACTGGTTAGCAACGATGGATTCAACCTCTGCCATGGTGATGCCAGGGATTCTGCCTTGGTTGCTACTGGTATCTACAGGTGGAGGAATTGGCGCCGCGGGGTTGATGGTTGCACCCGCTGGTGCATTCGCCGTTGGCGATGGAATGTCGCCCATCATTTGTCGCGCAAGCGCCGCAGGATTTGCGGCTGCCCCCGGAAGTAAGCTGGCGAGGCCCTTGCCTAAAGCGGCCGGTCTATTATTATTTTTTTGCTGATTTGGATTCACGTTTCCCCCATTATAAACAAATTATATTGATGCCGAGGGGCTCTCGCCGATTGCGGGTTGAGCCTTATTCTTAGGCATATTTCGTTCGATGATTTCTTTCGTAACTTCTAAATAGGCGCGGGCGCCCTTGGACTCGATGTCATATAGAAGCACGGGCTTGCCGTGGCTTGGCGCCTCGCTGAGCTTTACATTGCGTGGAACAACGGAACGGAAAAGTTTTTCGCCAAAGTGTTTCTTCACTTCATCGGCCACCTGATGGGCCAGATTGTTTCGAGCATCAAACATGGTGAGCAAAATTCCCTCTAGCTCTAACTTGGGATTCAATGCTCCTTGAATTAGTCCGGCCGTAGACACCAACTGGGAGAGGCCCTCGAGGGAAAAGTATTCGCATTGCATGGGCACCAAATAACTATCGGAAGCCGTAAGGGCGTTGATGGTTAACAAACCCAAGCTTGGCGGACAATCGATCAATATATAGTGGAAACGATCTTTTAACGGCTCGAGAAGTTTTTTGAGCTTCTGTTCGCGGGCAATAGCCCCCACCAACTCCACCTCTGCGCCGCTAAGATTCTGATCTGCTGGCGCCACCCAGAGGCCCGGCAATTCGGTTTCTTTTAAAGTTTCCTCGATGGAGCATTGGCCCACTAGTGCATGGTAGATTGTCTTGTCGCCAATTTGTTCAGGAGTGATACCAAGGCCGCTTGAGGCGTTTCCCTGGGGGTCAAAGTCGATTAAGAGCGTTTGACGCTCTGCAACAGCAAGGGAGGACGCGATATTGATCGCGGAAGTTGTCTTTCCCACTCCACCCTTTTGATTAATAATTGATATAATCTTGCCCATATTTATCCCCCGAAAACAGCATTTTTAGGCCTATTTCTTTAAAATATAAGCAGAGTTTTTGATTTTTGCCTAGTTTGTTTCACGTGGAACAGAAGATTTTAGTTTTTTGTGTTTCACGTGGAACAAAAACTAATTTTTCTTCAACTCAAGCAGCACCCGCTGTCCGATTTCTGCGGAAGTGAGAAAGAGTGGCATCGACCACAGGCAATCCCTCTCTTCTTTAGGAACCTTTCTTCAGCCTGCCATAAGTCTAATTGTTGTGGCCCCAGAAAAAGGATCCAACGCCTTAGGGGAGAAGGAAGGGAGATCCATTCCTTTGCGCGTTCGGTGGGCGCCACGGCCCGCATCACCACACTGTCTCTTCCGGAAAGATTTCCCTTGGCCAAGAAGTCTTCTCCCCGCGCATGAACACATCGAGCGGAATCCTCCAGGCCCAACTCCACCAGAAACTCTTCAACGGCCCGAACCTTCTTCCCCACGCTGTCCAAGAAAACAACCGAACCC
>CAYZLH010000494.1:0-2282 GCA_964478795.1 uncultured Bdellovibrionales bacterium
AGTAAAATTGGTCAGACTCGGTGCGGATTCGATCTGTGAACCGGGCGAAGTGCACTTTGCTTCGGACTACAAAACCCTGCTCGAAATTTTGCAGGGCCCTGGCGTGCCTGAACCCGGTCCGGAACGAGTTTCCTGGCTGAAAAAATTTCGCAAAACGCAAAGTCAACCTGCGGTGGTTCTAGAGTTCGCCCATAAGGGTAAGGCTTCGGATTTTAGTGAAACTTTGTTATTGCCATTCTCTGCGGGCGACAAAGAAGAGCGCCGCTATATGGTGGGTTGCTTTGTTTCGAATCGCGATCCGCAATTGGCACCGCAGGGCTTTTCGCTCTCTTCGTGGATTTTTCCGCTTTCGGAAATGGAGTGGGGAGATAACCACGAAACCATGAAAAAAATTCGGGCGGGAAAGCGTTTGGTGGAAAAGGCCTTTCCTAACTTGGAAAAGAACATTTTCTTTGAACGAGTCTTGGTAATGGATAGTTCCTTTGCTCCATTAACTAAGAAGAAAGGGGATCGTGATCCCTTATTCGCGAATCTTTTCTTAGCCGCTGATTGGGCCATGCCCACCGGTGCCACCATTGAAGGAGTAGCCGAAGGGTTGCTCCGTTGAAATTCCTTTTCTTAGCGGTCGGCAAGCCCAAGCACCGCTTTTATCAGGAAGGTTTTCAACACTATCTCACCCAAATTTCCCACTTCGGTGAAGTGGAATGCATCGAAGTAAAAGAGCAATCTGCTCAGCCCGAAAAAGAGGCCGAGTTATTGCTGGATGTTTTGACGCGGAAAAAACTTATGGAAGGGCTAAACCGGATTTATCTCCTCGACGATGCGGGCAAATCGTTTACTTCGGAAACCTTTGCGCAATTGGTGGGCTCGCTTCAAGATCAAGGCGTTCAAAAAATGGTGTTTGTGGTTGGCGGCGCCTATGGCTTCCCCGAATCTCTAAAAAAACAATTTTCTCGGATTTCGCTTTCAACTCTGCTCTTTCCGCACGATTTGGCTCGGCTCGTTTTAGCTGAACAAGTGTATCGAGCCCTTCACATCTTACGCGGAGGGAAGTATCATCATGAGCAATGAAACTTCCTAAACATAAGAAAAAAATTCGCGCGATTGCTGTGTTGTGTAGTGGCGGAGACGCCCCCGGAATGAATGCTGCCCTGAGGGCGGTGGTCAGATACGGAATTTCCCAAGGCATTAGAGTTTTTGGGGTGACCAAAGGATATGCTGGATTACTCAAAGGTCATTGGGAAGAACTCGATCGTAAGTCCGTAGCAAATATAATTCTTCGTGGTGGAACTATCTTAAAGACCGATCGCTGTCCGGAGTTTCATAAAAAATCCGCCCGCAAACAAGCGGTGCAGCTGATGAACGAAGCGGGAATCGACGGTTTAGTGGTGATCGGTGGTGATGGCAGTTTTCGCGGAGCTCATGCCCTATGGACTGAATTTGGCTTTCCCGTAGTGGGAATTCCGGGAACCATCGACAATGATATTGCCGGCACTGAGGCGACGTTAGGTTTCGACACCGCCGTGAACAATGCGCTCGACGCCATCGATAAAATCCGCGATACAGCGGGAGCACATGAGCGGATTTTCTTGGTGGAAGTTATGGGACGAAATTCCGGCTATATTGCACTCGATGTAGGCATTGGCGGTGGTGCGGAAGCGATTATTTTACCAGAAAAAAAACTCAGCACTAAGGCGGTGGCGGAACGTATCCGCCGCGGTATGGAACGGGGAAAAATGAGTTCCATTGTGGTGATGGCCGAAGGGCAAGTGAGTGGCGGCTCGATGAAGATGGCCGAAGAGTTGGAGAAAAAATACGGAATTTCGGCCAAGGTTTGTATTTTGGGTCACATCCAGCGCGGAGGTTCACCCACAGCCCGAGATCGTCGCCTAGGTTCAGTTATGGGCGCACGAGCTGTAGAAGCGCTAATCCACGGCTATTCCGATGTGATGGTGGGTGTACAGGGCGATCACGAAATATTAGTTCCCTTCGCAGCTACCGTAAAACGTTCATCCAAATTTCGCATGGACTTAATCACTTTGTCCGAAATCTTGGCAACTTAGATTCGAATTTCGTACATCTGAAGGGAAAGATTTCCGATATTCGCCGCGATCTTTCTGGCAGCGTTCGTCCCAGCATTGCATTTTTACTCAACAAGGTGAAATCAGCATGGATCAAATTTTTTTGGAATCCTCATTGTTGGCTATGCCGCGTAAAGCCCTCGTTTCAACAGGATCTTTGCTTTCATTGTCTCCGTCAAATACGCGTGGCGAGCGTGAATT
>CAYZLH010000495.1:0-2276 GCA_964478795.1 uncultured Bdellovibrionales bacterium
CTATGAGCCCGTATGGGCCATTGGCACGGGGCGCACCGCCAGTTCGGCCCAAGCCCAAGAAGCCCATGCTTTTCTGCGTGCGGAGCTGAAGGCGGCTTGGGGTGAGGATTTTGCGGTAAAAACTCGTCTATTATATGGAGGCAGCGTAAAACCAGAAAACGCCCAAGAACTGCTTCAGCAAAAGGACGTAGACGGAGTGCTGGTGGGCGGCGCCAGCCTCGAAGCGGACTCGTTTTTGGCGATTGCCGCGGCCGGAAAATAGTGTTAGTTTTCGGGCACTAGGAGAAGAACCCCATGTATACAGCATTGATCGTTTGCCACGTAGTAATCACCGTAGTGATGGTGGTCGTAGTGCTCTTGCAATCTGGAAAAGGCGGCGGCTTAGGCGCTGGGTTTGGGGGCGGGGGCGCAAATACGCTATTCGGTAGCTCCGGCGGAAGCAATTTTTTCACTAAGCTTACAATGGGTTTAGCAGGCGCATTTGTTTTAACTTCGCTGGCGCTTACCGCGATTAACTCTAAGTCCACAAAATCTTCGATTTTCGATCAAGGCACTCCACCTGCCGCTCAGCCTGCAGCTACGGCGCCCGCAGCGGCTCCATCCACAGATTCTGCGGCTCCGGCCAATGCCCAACCCGCAACCGCTCCCGCTGCTGAACAAAAGAAATAAATTGCGGCATTTTCTTCCTGGTAGAAGAGGCGAAGTTCCTCTAAAACTGGAGTTGCTTTGAAAATATTAAGCAAAATATTTGATCGGCTGGCCTCTTTAGAGCTGGCCGTTTTTTTGATCCTCACCTTGGCAGTGGTGCTCAGTGTGGGGACAGTCTATGAAAGTAAATATAGTGCCGCAGTGGCCAGCCAATTGGTCTATCGCTCCTGGTGGATGCAGGTTTTGCTTTGGCTTTTTATTTTGAATGTCACAGCCGCCGCTTTGAGCCGCTTGCCGTGGCGGAAGCATCATGTGGGTTTTTTGATCACCCATTTAGGGATCATTATTTTGCTCCTTGGATCCTGGGTTCAACAGCAGCGGGGAGTGGATGGGATTTTAGCACTGGCTCCAGGTGAATCGGGGCGGCAGGTGAAGTTAGAAGAAAACCGTATAAATGTTTTCCGCACCATTCCCGGGAAAACATACGAGTTAGAACTAGATGAACGCCTAGATTACGATTTGCGCCGCCCGTTCCGCGGTGAAGAAAAGTTTCAATTAAATAATGGCGAAAAGTTGCGCCTTCTCCAATTTTATCCAAAAGCCACACGTGACGTGAATGCCAAGGATGTCAAAGAGGGGTTGGGAGTACCGGCGTTGAAATTTCAACTGACCGGTTCGCGGGCCAATTTTCGCGACTGGATGTTTTTACAACTGGATACGGGTAGTAGAAATTCCGTGGGCCCTGCTGAAGTGCGGTTTGTGCTGGGCACCCCCGATCTTTCGCAAAAGCCGGAAAAGCCCACGCTCTTCTTTTATTTAGAAAATAATCCAAAGAATCCCCCAAAAATCGCTGTGGCCCGATCGGGTCAGGCCTTCCAAGTACTTGGAAAGGCCGAAGTGGGAAAAAACGTTCCGCTGGGTTGGATGGATTTTTCTTTAATCGTGGAAGCCTATCACCCTTCGGCTGTGCCCGAGGCAACTTATGCTCCGATGACCACACCAATCCCTGGTTTTCCTGGCTATCAAGTGGTGGAAGTAGAGTTGGGTGGAGAAAAATTGTGGTTGGAGCTTGGCGCCTCCGGACAAATCACGCACCAAGATTCCATGTACTACATCCAGTTCACGCGCAAAATGGTGGATCTCGGTTTTGAGTTGAAGTTGCAGAAATTCGAAATCGGTTTTTATGAAGGCACCACCCGACCGAAATCCTATTCTAGTCTGGTTGAAGTTGCTGGTGCCACCCACCTCATCAGCATGAATGAGCCACTTCACCACGGCGGATTTACTTTTTATCAAGCGAGCTACGAAATGGATGACGATGGTCAGCCCGCACTTTCGGTGCTTTCGGTGAATTATGATCCCGGGCGATGGATTAAATATTTTGGCTCGCTGATGATGACCATCGGAATTCTTTCTATGTTTTACTTTAGACCCAAATATTCGGGCTCGCATAAATTGTTAAAGAAAGAGGCCTCTGTATGACCACGTTTCTCTTTTCCATACTGCTTCCACTTTTTGCGTTTGCTGAAGGAAATGCCGATCCGTTTGCTAGGCAGTGGGCTAATCAGGATTGGAAGAAATCCGCGGCCGTATTAGCCGTGCAATCCGGCGGGCGAGTGAAACCCCTC
>CAYZLH010000496.1:0-2274 GCA_964478795.1 uncultured Bdellovibrionales bacterium
ACCAAAGTGGCCGCCTTGCCAGTGCGGGGTGAGGAGTTTTTGCCCGTGTTTCTGGCCCGTCCCGCATTAACGGGCTGGAAATTATCAGATGAGGAGCTCCGGGGACCGCGCAACGAAAGAATTCGCTGGGACGCTCGCTCGCAAGTAGATACGTGGAGCTTTCCGTTAGGCGACTCCGGCGAAGCTGAAGCTCGGTATTTGGACTGGCAATCGCAAGCGGGGACACTCTATCCCACCAAAATTCAGTTTTCCTGGAAACGGGCCGGCGGAAATCGCAAAGTGCAGCTGCAGTGGGATGAGTGGAAGCCTGAAGTCCCCAATCGGCCGGAGCTTTTTGCGATTCCTCCCCGACAATCCTTCGGCCGATCTACAAAAGCCTTACCCTAACGATAAGGTCTTGCGTGTATTTTAGAGTTCGGTTAGCTTTTTTCGGTTTGTTGAACCTGAACAAAGGAGATTGCGGTGCGTTATATCCTGTTGGCCTTGGCGGTAGTGGTTGGTTTTTCGAGCTGTACGAAACGTGGGGACAAAAATCCCAACGTTTTAAATTTGGCCACCACCAATAAAATCAAGGGAATGGATCCCGCCGGTGCGCAAGATCTTTACTCGTCCAACGAAATTATGCGGGTATATGAAGGTTTGTTGCAGTTTCACCCCTTCAAACGACCTTACGAGCTAGAGCCTTTGCTCGCCGAAAGTTTGCCGACAGTTTCCAAAAATAATCTGGTGTATACCTTTAAGATTCGCAAAGGCGTGCGCTTTCACGACGATGCTGCCTTTCCTGATGGCAAAGGCCGCGAAGTAAAAGCCAAAGATTTCGAGTACAGCTTTAAGCGTCTTGCCGATCCAAAAGTGCAAGCCACGGGCTGGTGGTTGTTTGAAGGTCGCGTAAAAGGCCTCGACGAATGGCGAAAAAAATATACGGATAGCAAAGAACCAGCAAACTACGACGAAGAAGTGGCCGGATTAAAAGCCATTGACGATTACACTCTGCAAATCGAATTAAAACAACCTTACCCGCAGTTGCTCTACGCACTCACCATGCCCTATGGCAGTGTGGTGGCCAAAGAAGCAGTGGAAAAATACCAAGCGGAATTTATCAACCACGCGGTGGGTACTGGTCCCTTTATTTTAGAGACCTATAAGCCCAATGAAGTACTGGTTTACAAAAAGAATCCGAACTATTGGGATGCTGTTTATCCCTCGGATGGCGCGCCTGGAGATAAGGAAGCGGGAGTATTGGAAGATGCCGGCAAAAAATTGCCGCTCGTAGATGGTGTGAATGTGCGCGTGATCACCGAAAGTCAGCCGCTCTGGTTGCACTTTTTGCGTGGAGAAATTGATCGCTCCGGAATCCCGAAAGACAACTTCAAGACCACTGTGAAAGCCATTGATCCCAACAAACCGTTGACCTTTGATAATTTGCAATTGGTCGATGAGTTGAGAGAGCGCGGTATCAGCTTGGCCACTGCGGTACAAATGGATTTCACGTATACTGCCTTCAACACGCAGTCGAAGGATTTCCCCCAGTTGAAAGACAAACGAGTTCGTCAGGCCATTTCCCTCGCGCTCGACGACAAAGAAGCTATTCAGATTTTCTATAACGGTATGGCGACATCGGCGCAAACGCCGATTCCTCCCGGCGTGAACGGTTTTGATCCGGACTTCAAAAATCCGTATCGTACCGGTGATGTCGAAAAGGCCCGAAAACTTTTGGCCGATGCGGGTTTCCCAGGCGGAAAAGGCTTTCCTGAATTGCCGTACGACACCGTGGCCACTACGGACAGTCGTCAACAAGCGGAATACGCAATTAAGCAGCTCGATAAAATCGGGATCAAGGCGAAAATCGTTTCGAGTACCTGGCCCCAATTGCTCGAGCGGATTCAAAATCGCCAAACCCAAGTTTGGGGAATCGCGTGGGGAGCGGATTATCCCGATGCCGAGAACTTCCTCCAGTTGTTTTACGGTCCTAACGCTCAGCCCGGTGGGATGAACGGTTCCTATTACGTAAATAAGGAATTTGATCGTCTCTTCGAACAAGCGCGTATCTTGCCAGACAGCCCAGCTCGTACAGAAATGTATAAGAAATTGGGCCGTATGGTGGCCGAAGATGCTCCAGTGGTGATGGGTTTACACCGAATTTCGGTTACGCTCCGTCATCCTTGGATCAAAAACGATCGTTACGATGAGTTTTCCTTTAACCGGTCGAAGTACTTGAAAATCGATCTCGAAGCGAAAAAGAAATACGGGAAGTAACAGATGTTTCATTACATC
>CAYZLH010000497.1:0-2272 GCA_964478795.1 uncultured Bdellovibrionales bacterium
TTCGATACTCCACACATCAGCCTGAGTTCTTGTATGAGCTCCGGCGAGAAATAAATTTTTAACTGACGTTGTCTGACTTGGTAAATAGGCTTGAGTATTTGTCGTGTTGACCCATTTAGGCTGGTTATAGGCTACAATTCCTTCGGAAGAAAAGAGCCACTCGTTCCAAACCTCGACTTGAATAATATTGAATTCTTCTAAGCTTCGACCACCGTTAGCCTCTTTAATTAATAAGTTTAGAGATTGGCAGCTTAAAACCTGCGCCTTTATTTCTTCTATGAACTGATCTTTGGTGCATTTTATGACTGGCAATTGGTAAATTCTCCCTGGCACTGTCTCGACACAGGAAGTTCCAGTCCATAAGGACTTAACTCCTTCTCCCAGTTGTACCCCCTGCATCCATGCTTGTTCTTGAGCAAACAAGGTCAAATTAAACTCTGAATCAGCAACCACAACAGCAGTGCGCTCCCTTGGAAAGGAAATATACTCAGAAAATGCAATACGAAATGAGACCTGCATATGCGGTCCATCCTGAGTAAGAGGTCGAAAGAGTTTGAGTTCTTCTTCACATTCCAAAGCGGGTGTACGGGCCAAAACTTCTACTGTTGTGAAGGGATTAATCGCCAAAATGTAAATATCAGCTTTCACCTCCTCGCCCGACTCTACGAAGGCAGCAGTGATGTCACTTTCTTTGAACCCCAGCTTAACAAGAGAACTGCTCCAGAAAAACTCTACGCCAAGCGCCTCGAGGTACTTAATCCATTGATCAAACCAGAACTCATTACTTGGGCCACGAAGCAGCAGCCATCCATCGCTGGCCCCTTGGTTCCAAGCAGGTCCTTCCTCATCGGCAGGATGAAAATTTGTAGGATGAGTAAACAGCTGCTTTCGAAAGAACTGACCTACTTGGTGAAGCGAAACCCTCGTCCAATCCGATCCAATCCAAGGGCCAAAGCATGCTCTCCACCACCTATAGCCCCGCTCCTGTAGCATGGACTTCCATTTTTGAGCAGCATTTAGCTTGGAGTAGACTTTCTCTGTCCGCTGGTTTGCTGTCCAAGTTTTCAGCATTAACCAAATTGACTTTGCTAATTCCCACTTCGAGATTCCAAACATTTTAGGAATGCTTTTCAGCCCCTCATCGTAGAATTGAGCTTCTCCTCGCTCTGGAAATATACCGAATTCAATTGGTCGAGAAAGTGCCTTTTCGTACACACTTCCTTTCTCGTCGAAAGGGATTTGCTTCATGATATCAAACACGTTGTGATACCAAGGACCGAAGCCGTGCCATGAATACTCAGATGGTATATGATGATCTTGTGGCATGCGGGCACTTCGAAAGAAGCCCCCGGCCTCAGAGTTAGCCTCATAAATTGAAACTTTGTACCCGAGGCGAGCTAGTTCATGAGCAGCGCTTAGACCTGAAATACCGGCACCAAAAATCGCGACAGTTTTTGCCGAGTTGCCCAGATTGTTGTCTCTGGGCGTTTGTAGATTCACTAAAACTTCAATACAACTTTTATACAGTCATCTTTTTTGTCATTGAAACTCTTGTAAGCGGCTGGCCCATCATCAATGCGCAAGCGGTGAGAGATGACAAAAGAGGGATCAATGTCGCCGGCGATAATTCGTTGAAGAAGTGGTTTCATGTATCGCTGAGTGTGGGTTTGACCCATCTTAAAAGTAAGGCCTTTGCTAAAGGCTGCACCAAAATTAAATTTATCAAGCACACCACCATACACGCCCGGCACTGAAACAGTGCCACCTTTTTTACAAGCCTGAATTGCTTGGCGAAGAGCATCTGGTCGATCTGTCGCCAGCATAACAGCTGCTTTCGCGCGATCCAACACCGCGGTCATTGTACTGCCATGGGCCTCTAAACCGACACCATCGATGCAAGAATCTGGACCGCGACCACCGGTAAGATATTTTATTTCGTCCATCACGGCATCGACATTGTCAAAATTAATTGTTTCAGCTCCAGCCTGACGGGCCATTTCTAAACGATTTTCAAAATGGTCGATAACTATCACTCGACCTGCGCCAATAAGGAATGCACTACGAATCGCCATCTGACCTACCGGTCCTGCTCCCCAAATCGCGACTGTATCGCCCTTTTTAATATTGCAATTTTCAGCCGCCATCCAACCAGTAGGCAAGATATCACTTAAAAAAAGTACTTTATCATCTTCGAGGTCCTCTGGGACCACTAAGGAATTGGTATCAACGAAAGGAACACGAATATATTCGGCTTGCCCTCCAGCATAACCTC
>CAYZLH010000498.1:0-2264 GCA_964478795.1 uncultured Bdellovibrionales bacterium
GCAGAGGTCGCCAAATTATGAATGCCGCGAGCAAGCACAGGTGCAGGAAGAGCGACTTTAGAAGAAAATTTCGCATCCTTCTCCTTATATATGGCGGAAATTGCGTCACCACAATGCTTTTCGGAAGCGTTGCGGCGTAACGCACGAAATCGCCCGACGAAAAAATTTTCCTTTGCAATCGGGCATTCTTATTTCATTGTTACAAAAACCCGAGTTAATGCGCTGTGAAAAAAAATGTACTAATTATCGTTGAGTCGCCCACGAAGGCGAAGACCATCAAGAAATTCTTGGGAAAAGATATCCAAGTGTTGGCTTGCATGGGACACGTGCGCGATTTACCGGGTAAAGCATCGGAAATTCCAGCGGAGCTAAAGAAAGAGAAATGGGCTCGGCTCGGCATCGATGTAAAAAATAATTTTCAGCCCCTCTATGTAATTCCACCGGGCAAATCAAAGACCTTGGCCGAAATTCGCAAAGCTTTAAAAGAAGCCGACACTCTTTACCTCGCGACTGACGAAGACCGCGAAGGAGAAAGTATCAGTTGGCATTTACTAGAAGTTTTAAAACCCAAGATTCCCACCAAACGCATGGTTTTCCACGAGATCACCAACAAGGCGATTAAAGATGCTTTGGAGAATCCACGGGAATTAGATGAGAAGTTAGTGCGCGCCCAAGAAACGCGCCGAATTTTGGATCGCTTGGTGGGCTATACAGTTTCGCCCCTCATTTGGAAAAAAATTGCTTTCGGTCTGAGCGCTGGCCGCGTGCAGAGCGTGGCGCTCAAAGCCTTAGTAGACTTAGAACAAGAACGCATGCGCTTTGTTTCGGCAAAGTATTGGGGCATCTCGGCCCAGCTCACCAAGAGTTCCGATGATTTTGAAGCGAAACTCACCCACTTCCAAAACAAACGCGTGGCCATTGGGAAAGATTTCGACGAGAAGACGGGTAAGTTAATTCAAAAAGATTCGGTGATCTTGTTAGACGCCAAAACTGCTGACCAACTTCAGACCCAATTGCCGAAGGGAAATTGGAAAGTGGTGGAGATTGAAGAAAAGCCAGTAAGTCGCAAACCGGCTCCGCCCTTTATCACTTCTACGCTTCAGCAGGAAGCCAACCGTAAGTTGGGACTTTCGGCCCGCGAGACGATGCGAATCGCGCAAGGTCTTTATGAACGCGGATTTATCACCTATATGCGTACGGACTCGGTGAATTTGAGTGAAAGCGCCATTCAATCTTCCCGCGCCCTCGTGAAGAAACTGTATGGTGACGAATACCTCAGCGAAGGACCCCGTCGCTATTCTTCGAAATCCAAAGGCGCCCAATAAGCCCACGAAGCGATTCGTCCATCCCTCGATTTCACCCCTCCCCAAAACATGGGCTTGAAGGGCAAAGAATACGACGTTTATGAAATGATTTGGATGCGCACGATTTCCTGCCAAATGGCGGAGTCCAAGCAGCTGCAGGTTAGCGCTGGAATTGAAGTAGACGGCGGCAAGGCCCGATTCCAAGCCTCTGGAATGAAAATCCTATTTCCCGGATTTTTACGCGCGTATGTGGAAGGCACCGACGATCCTGAACAAGCCTTAATGGAACGCGAGCGTTTCTTGCCGAACTTTAAGGAAGGCGATTCTTTAAAATACAAATCTTCAGAAGTGACGGAACATGAAACCAAGCCACCTGCTCGCTATTCCGAAGCATCGCTCATCCAATTTTTGGAAAAAGAAGGAATTGGCCGACCGTCTACTTACGCCAGTATTGTCAGCACGATTATCGATCGTAACTATGCAGTGAAAAATGGCAATGCCTTGGTACCAACCTTTACGGGATTTGTGGTGACCGAACTTTTGGCCAAACACTTCCAAGAGTTGGTCGACCCCAAATTTACTTCCAATATGGAAGAAAAACTCGACGATATCGCCGAGGGAAAATTAGAGTATCTGCCGTATTTGAAGTCGTTTTATCTGGGTAAGGACGGCCTCGAGTTGCTACGGAAGACAAAAAGATCGATCCCGAAGAAGCCCGCTCTCTGCACTTCGCCCATTTAAAAAATCTAAATGTGTATGTTGGCAAGTACGGCCCCTATTTCGAATACATCGAACCCAAGACTGGCGAAATCGTAAAAGCCTCTTTGCCAGAAAGCATGGCGCCCTCCGATCTAAACCAAGGCTCCATTGAGAGTTTGGTCGAACAAGTGAAAAAAGGAGCCTCGAGCTTGGGCACGGATCCCGTTACCAAGCTCCCCATCTTTTTGAAAACTGGATCCT
>CAYZLH010000499.1:0-1587 GCA_964478795.1 uncultured Bdellovibrionales bacterium
GACATTATTTTTTGCTCTCCATGAGTATATTATCGAACCAATTAGTGAATTCTTAAGTGAAAGCTTTTCCCAGGGTTGCTTCACTTGTGCGATTTTCTTTTCCTCTAATACAGTATCAATAATGTGTCTTCGCCAATCGTTTGTGCCAACTAATATAATCGCAATGTCTGGATGAAACCGTCCTATAAATCTTAGAGTGCCAACACTTTGTTCAGCTCGCGTTCCCGCAAGTCCAGCATTTATAACTTCAACCGAACCCTCACCCAATTCGGCATTTAACTTAAACCCCAAAAGTGCCGACCATGTTTTTTGATCGTCCATATCCAACATCTGCGTAGTAGAACCACCAATGGCAAAAATTCTTACGCCAGAAAACTTTTTTGAATAATCTACTTTAGAAGTCGAGCGGTATCCCATTTCATCTGTGGTGAGATTATGAATTCCAGCAGATACCCCAGGAATAGATCCAACCGCATAATTTAAGCCCTTTTTAAAATTTGGCTGAGCAAAATAGTAATCCGATCTTACAACCGCAGGCAGTATTGTTTGGATGAATATAAATATCACGAAAAGGAAAACATAATAACGAACCGTCGGCCAAGGTAAAATAAGTGATAATAAGGGAGAACTATAAATTACCAAAGCTGCCCAGCTCCATGTCGGCGACTGGGAATCAAAAGTCACTATCGCAAATAAGAGAAGAGAAAGAGCCGTGACAAATGAGATCGCATAAAAAAAAATTTTTATACTCCTCACTCTCATCAACTCTTTTCACTTAAAACTTTAATTTCACTGCGAACACGCCAGATTTCTCTTTGTAGGGCGCGAGCTTGCTGGGCTAATACTCCGATGCCCCCGAGCAAAAATGCCATAAGCATTAGCAGCAAAGAGCTCATAAAGAGAAATATGGAGACTTCTCCAATTTTTAAATTATAAAAAGCCCAGGCAAGAAATACAAAACTCAAAAACACTAAGACTCCACTCACTACATAGAGATAACGAAAGGGCGCAGCCAATAAGCTAAACAGAGTGTGGGTGCGAATTAGCTTACGAATATTCGCCGAGGATTTTCGTTTTTTGCTCGCATCTTTGATAAGGGCTTTTTCTCGCCAAGCCAAAATCGCTGGAATTTCATAGATGCGATACCCAAAAGCCAAAGCCTTATTGATGATCTCGAGATGCTGCTCTTTTTCGTTCTCATCTAGGGGTAAACGAAGAAATTTTTCCCGTTTATAAATTCGGGTCATTCCCGTATTCATCGTGATTTTATAAGTGAGGCCCGTGCGAATCACGTAGTTTCCTAAACTGCTCAGCATCACACGCTTAAACGGAACATTCTCGTAACCCCCACCTGGCAAATGCGGAGAGGCAATAATGATATCGGCATCGGGGCGCTTACGAGCTTCGGCATACAGGCGATGAACAATATCATCTCCCCAAGACGAATCGATTTCCGTGGTCACCACCCAGTCTCCACGAGCCATGGCAATCCCGGTGCGCAGAGCAAAGCCTCGTCCCGTATTCTGCGGGTAGCTGACGACTTTAAGTTTGGGGTTTTCCGACTCCAATTTCTTGGCGATTTCTAAC
>CAYZLH010000499.1:1597-2260 GCA_964478795.1 uncultured Bdellovibrionales bacterium
GGGAGGCGCGATCATCACCGGTCCAACCACCGTCCTTGGAACCATCGTTGACGATGATGAGTTCCCAATCTGCGTCCAGAGTGGAAAGATTGCTGAGCATCAGCTTGACCGATGCCTCAAGAATGGCCTGTTCGTTATAAAATGGACAAACGACGGAAATCACAAAGATATTTCCCTTTTCAAAGTTATGGTTTTTTCTAACATTAGCCGCTTCGCATTGTCTACGGTTGCCCATTGAGGGTCCACCGATAGCTCATTTTGGGAAAAATAGCGGGAGGAACCCATGTGGAAAGTGGCAAATTTTGGGTAGGAAAAGAGATGTTTTACCTCGGCGCCCCCCAAGAATGACACTTGATCTTCCAGGAGAATTTTCCCTTCCAGGAACTCCACTCGACGCTGAAGACGTAAGGGCCCCTTTTTCTTCGATTTTACAAACACCTTTACCATCAAGTTTTTCAGCCAATAGGAAAAGGCCGGAAATCGCCCAGGAATTAAGGAAAAGAGCCGAAATCCTAAGAAAGAATAGGGGTTAAATATCTTTTGATTGGTCCGGAAAAAATCCGTGGCCAGCGTGAAGGAATTTCCACTGCGCTCCGCCATTAGTTCTTTGGTGAAACTTTGGCTGCTATAGATTCCAGCTGGAGTTTGGGCAAAATATCCCGA
>CAYZLH010000500.1:0-2259 GCA_964478795.1 uncultured Bdellovibrionales bacterium
ACCCGAATGTTTCACGCCGCCAAACGGCATAGCCAGATCGCGAATCATCCAAGAATTGATCCAAGCCGTGCCCACGTCGAGAGATTGGGCCACTCGATGGGCGCGGGCTACATCGTTGGTCCAAATGGAGGCCGACAAACCATATTCCGTGTTATTGGCCAGTTCGATGGCTTCCTTTTCCGAGCGGAAGGGGGCGATACAAACCACGGGACCAAAAATTTCTTCGCGCATGGTGCGGCAGGTGGGGGCAAGATCGGTGATCACTGTAGGCGAAAGAAAATAGCCATTGGTGAACGGGGCCGGCATTTCTGGCGCATCACCGCCCACAATGATTTTGCCGCCCTCTCTTTTCGCCAACTCGATATAGCTCATCACTTTTTCGCGATGTTCTTTGCTCACCAACGGACCCATTTGCGTTTCTTTTTCTTCAGGATTGCCTACGCGCAAAAGGCTCACCATGCGGGCGTATTTTTCCACAAACTCTGGATAAACTTTTTCTTCGACCAAAATTCGCGAATTACACAAACAGATTTCACCCTGATTTTGAAAGGCCGAGCGCACGCTGGTGATCACGGCTTCGGGCAAATCACAATCGGCGAATACCAGGGCCGAATTCTTTCCGCCTAACTCCAGGCTCGTCTTTTTAAAGGTGGGAACGGAGGCTTGCAAAACGTGTCGACCAGTAGAGGTTCCACCGGTAAAGGAAATCATCGGCACATCAGGGTGTTCAGTGAGGGCGGCACCTGCTTTGGCGCCGGAGCCAAAAACCAAATTTACCACTCCATGGGGAACTCCCGCTTCATTGAGCAATTCACCCAAGAGATAGGCCGTATAGGGAGTAACTTCGGAAGGTTTACAAACTACGGTATTGCCCGCAGCGATGGCGGGCGCAATTTTCCAAGTGAGCAAATAAAGAGGAAGATTCCAGGGAGAAATCAAGCCCGCCACTCCCACGGGTTTGCGGTAACTATAGGAGAGATGGGTGCCAGTGGGACGGGCCATTTCTTCCGTGTGCAAAATTTTGGTGGCGAAGTAACGAAAGTTTTGAATGGCGCGGGGGATTTCGATTTCCCGCGCGAGGTGCAACGGTTTTCCTTGGTCCTGCGATTCGGCTCGCACCAAATCATCGGCCGCTTGCTCGAGGCGCGCCGCTACCGAGAGTAACACTTGCGAACGTTGCTCCGGAGTACGCTTACTCCACCACGGAAAAATTTCCTTCGCCGCCTGTACCGCTAAATCCACATCCGCTTTTTCGGAATCTGGCACTTGGGCAAAAACTTCGCCCGTGGCGGGATTGTAATTTGGCAGATATTTGCCATTGCTCGGCGCGCGCTCATGACCACCGATATAGTTGGCTAACTTGATCATCCGTTGCCTCGTTCTGTTGCGCCCTGGTCTGGATAGAGAAATTCTTTGTAATCGAAATTCCAGCGATCGCGATCGGGATCCCAATCATCCCACGGTTGAATTTTTTCCATTTTGGACTGCAGGTTTGGTGGAATACAATCTTTTACCAAAAACGCCTTTTGCCGATCCAACGGATAGGGATTGCGGAAATCGAAGCCCAATACGCCGAGCACATATCTGGCTACATACCAGGAAGCGCGCATGTCCCAGCCGTGAGCAATTTTGATCACCACGCCAAGACCCTTGGGATAGTCGGGATGCTCAATGGCTAAGCCCAACAATCCATCGGCGCCCTCTTTGGCAATCACTTTACCCTGACAGCTCTTTAAAATGGTGGAATCCAATCGGTTGAAGCCGCCCACCAAATCCGGATATCGCACCATCGCGTCCCACACCCAATCCTCATTTTTTTTGGTCACTAGGTCGGCATACAAGCGCGCCAACTCCACGGTGGTCATGGAATAGGTGGGTAGGCCACAGCCGTCTTTTGCTACTACTTTTGGCTCCCAATTTTTTCCTAAGACGCCACGAATTTGCTCCAAATAGGCCATGGCAAAATCGTGATGGGGCCACACATAACCCACACGACTCCAGCCTTTTTTTCGACAGCCGCGAATGATGGCGGCGTGTTCGCCGGAGCAGGAATGATAGAGGCGGCGCGGGCGACGGCGTTGTTGGCCGAATTGCATGAGGGGCAAGGCCAAAGGTGTTTGCACTAGGCCCAGCTCACTTTCGCTCAAGAGCGAGGTGATCACCCGAAGGTGTTCGGTATCACCATTGTGTGAGGAAACGGAGATCGCTTTTTGTTCCCAGCTGAGATCTCCCAGTTCCTTGGCAAAAACCTTGATCATG
>CAYZLH010000501.1:0-2252 GCA_964478795.1 uncultured Bdellovibrionales bacterium
CAGTCCCTTCTCCACTGAAGATAATGGCGAAAAGCACTTAGATAATTCACTGCCGCCTGGATCGATTGCGAGTTTCCTATCGAACAATGCAAATCAGGACAATCAATGGGCCCCCGTAACCAAAGCCGAAGTAGAGAAACTACGTCTCCTCTCTAAGGGCCGCGTGGAAAAGAACAAAGATCTCCAAGAAGTCTTGAAAGAGTTGAAAGAGATGGAAGAGAAAAAGGGTATTATCAAGCTTTCTGATATGCGAAAAAAAGAGTCAGAATTAAAGAAGAAGAACAAAGATAAAGCGCCAAAATTATTGGCGAAGGAAAGAAACAAACCGCAAATCGACGAAGCATTGAATATCTTAGCGGATTTCGTCCACCTAAGAAAACAGGGCTCGGCGAGCCTAATGACGAAAGATGAAGCCGAAAAAAAGGATTAGGACAACTCCACTTCCTTTTTTTAAAACTAAGTAAATCGGCACTTTTCAGCGCGGCTATTTTCCGATAGATTCGCCGCCATGTTTGATCGAGCCCGATTTATTGTACTTACAGGTGGACCAGGAGCCGGCAAATCAGCAGTGATGGCCGCGGTTCGGCAGATCTATGGCTCACAGGTGGCAATTCTTCCCGAAGCCGCCTCGATTGTGTATTCGGGTGGTTATCCAAGATTGAATACTGAACTTTCGATTCGCTCTGCCCAAAGGGCCATTTCTCGCGTTCAGGAGGAGTTAGAGCGCTATGTAATTGAAGAGGGCAAACATGCCGTGGCGCTTTGCGATCGCGGGATCGTCGATGGCGCAGCCTATTGGCCCCATGGAAAAGATTCCTTTTTTCAAGCCATCGGCTTGAGCCGTGCAGAGCTGTTTTCCCGTTATCATGCCGTGATTCACCTAAAAACGCCTGGGGTGGAAATGGGCTATGACTATTCCAACCCTATGCGCACGGAAACCCCAGCGCAGGCCGCCGAGTTAGATCGTAAAATCGAACTCGTTTGGTCCGGACATCCAAATCGTTTTGTCGTGCCGGCCACTGAACGGTTTCAGGAAAAACTGGAGCAAGTTACAGATTTGATACTAGCTACTTTACCTAACTCGATTCCCCAATTGGGCAAAATTTCGCCAACGGCCAATCTCACTTCGACGCCTCGTTTTCTTTCACAAGATGGAGTTATTTCGTAAGAAGAATTTTTCTTCGGAGAAAAATTCGTTACAATTTTCTTAACTTCCAACGCTACGCTTAGAGGTCACTTCATCATGGCATTAAAATTTTTGGGCAAGCTGCGAGACCTAGGCCTATTCGTCATGAGACTCGGAATTGGCGTCGCTTTTATTCTCCATGGATCAGAAAAAATGTTTGGTGGTCCTGCGATGTGGAACGATTTGGGCCAGAATGTAATTCCATTTGGAATCACTTTCCTCCCTGTTTTTTGGGGTTTTATGGCGGCTTTCGCTGAGTTTGCCGGAGGAATCCTCTTTATCCTGGGTTTTCTCTTCCGCCCGGCGGCCCTATTGCTCTTGGTTACGATGCTGGTCGCCACCTATACCCTTTATCGCACAGGCCAAAGCTTTACCGTGTATTCCCACCCGCTAAAAATGGCCTTTGTTTTCTTTGGATTACTCTTTGTTGGTCCAGGCAAATTTAGCTTGGATCGAGAATAAGCCTAAGAAATTCATGGCTCAATGACCCAATTATCGACTTTTCCCCATTAAGAAATTGCTAAGAATTACCGATACCTGTTCGTGGCTAAACCTAATTCTAAAAACCCCGTTGACGAGGTCTTCCAGGCCCCGAAAATTCTGCGCGAGCCGCAGAGCCGGCAAGTTCCGCTAAGCGGGAAGGTTACTGTGCAAATTACTGCCACGGGAAAGCCGCTTCCCGACTATCAATGGTATCACAACGGCAAAAAAATCGCCGGGGCCGTGCAGAATCGGCTCACCATTCAACACTTACGCCGAGATCAAGGCGGAGCTTACAATTGCGAAGTAAAAAATCATGCGGGCTCAGTGATGAGTAGAGCCGCGATGGTTAGCTTTTTAGCGGAAAAGTTACCTGAGTTGATTGTCGAACCTGCCGAAGCAAAAATCCCAGAAGGTCGTCCCTTTTCGTTTCGAATCGTCTCACCCGACGCGAATAAGTTAAAGGAGTTCCGACTGCAATGGGTTTTTAACGGCAAAAAGATCCGCGGAGCCATGGGCACGAAATTAGAATTTCTTCAGGTAAAGAAAAAGTATTCTGGCGAATATAAAGTCAGAATTATTCTAG
>CAYZLH010000502.1:0-2246 GCA_964478795.1 uncultured Bdellovibrionales bacterium
TCTGTCAAACGGCTATGGCAGTAAGTTCTGCACAAACTCCTGTGGAGAGAAAGTGCGTAAGTCTTCCACACTCTCGCCAATTCCCACATAGCTCACGGGTAGGCCGAGATCTGCCGAAACGGAAAATGCCGCACCGCCCTTAGCGGAGCCATCGAGCTTGGTTAGCACCACCCCTGAGGCCGGAGCCACGGCGGAAAACTCTTTGGCCTGCAATAGGGCGTTTTGTCCTAGGGTGGCATCTAATACGAGTAGGATGCGATGGGGCGCTCCTGGGATTTTCTTTTCGATCACGCGAATGACTTTGCGTAGCTCCTCCATCAAATTGTCTTTCGTGTGCAAGCGTCCGGCAGTGTCGATGATAACCTCATCTGCGTCGCGAGCAATTCCGGCGGCTACGGCATCAAAAGCGACGGCTGCGGGATTGGCTCCTTGTGCAGGGAGAATACATTCCACGCCAATTCGATCTGCCCAGGTCTTCAATTGTTCAACGGCAGCGGCGCGGAAGGTATCGCCGGCGCCAAGGATGACTTTTTTTCCGTTGGCTTTCGCCTGCGCAGCTAGCTTTCCGGCCGTAGTGGTTTTGCCAGCGCCATTTACGCCGATCAAAACAGTGATAAAAGGTTTAGCTTCTGTAGAAACTTGGCGAATGGGTACGGCGGCAAACACTTCCAGCATCTTTTCGCGCAACTTCGACTTTAACGAATCGGCTTCCGGTTTTTGCAGGAAATCTTTCTTCAGAGATTCGAGCAGGAGTTCCGTCATTCTGGGGCCGAGATCAGCAGCGAGTAGGGTCTCTTCTAGGCGCTCCCAAACGGGATGTTGGGGGTTCCAACTTTCACTGCTTGTGAGTTCAGAGATTGCATCTTTCCAGCGGCTCAGTAGGGGCTCGCGGCTTCTCTTTAGTGCCTTTTCCCATGGGGCGGGGATAGGCGAATGCAAGGGGGCGGCAGAAACTGCGTTGGGGGAAGTTTCTGCCGGGGCTGAGACGGGTGCCTTTTCTGCGGGTTTCGCCGTGGACTCCGGGATCGAAGGTGAGATCGCCGACGGTGGCGTTTGGTCTTTTTTGGCCCGATTGCGACCGCGAACGTAGATAAAACTGGCGGAAATAGTGGCCAGAGCCGCTAGCCCCGAAGAAATCCATAAAATAAGGTCGTTTTCTAGGCCCATTTTCCTCCCATTCGTTGACAACTTCTCCCTCTGGGGATAGCCAACACCCATGCGCAATTTACCCGGAAGCATCCGATTGTTTCTCTTAAGTATTCCGATCTTTGCGTCGATCCTTGTGCAGAGTTGGAAATCAGAGAATTCGCTCGAAGTTCCTGGGACTCCTTCTTTCTTAGAACTTCGCTTCCCCTCCTTTCAAGAGAAATATTTACAGCGGGGCCGCTTTTCATCGGCAGTTAAAAATGAGTCTCGTACGATCGGCCAGTGGATTGCGGCCAATATGGGGGGGCGAGGTTGGTCTGAGGAATACATCCAAGACTTATCACTGTTTATCGTACTGAAAAGTCGAGAATATCGCCTTTCTCCTTATTTGGTGGTGTCGCTTATTCAGGTGGAGAGTTCATTCGATCCGAAAGCAGTTTCACCGAAAGGTGCTGTGGGCTTGATGCAGTTGATGCCGGCCACAGCAAAGGAACTGGCTGAGGTAAAAGGGATTCCTTATCGTGGTACGGGATCGCTGATGGATCCGAAGCTGAATATCTACTTGGGACTCCACTACATGAGTATGTTGCGATCTAAATTCCCAGACCATGAAGGCTATTTGACGGCATATAATATTGGGCCAACAGCCTTGGCGCGAAAACGTAAAGCAGGTGTTCAGGTATCTTTAGACTACTATGAAAAAGTGATGGACACGATGTCGCAGTTTCAAAAAGCCTCGCGGAAAAAGGGGAAGATCTCGTGGCTGTAGTGTTACTTTCCGGAGGATTAGATTCCGCTCTTAATTTGGCGATCGCGGCGAAAGAGAAAAAAGCTACGTTTGCTCTTACGATGCTTTATGGGCAACGGGCGGAGGGCCCCGAAGCGAAAGCCGCAAAAGAATTGTGTGAGTACTATCAAGTACCCTGGCGCGTGGTAGACATTCGCTGGTTGGGGGACGTGAATTCGACCAGTCTCACGCGGAAGGATTCGATCCTGCCACACCTAGAGATTAGCGAACTAGATCAAATGGATAAATCTACATCCAGTATGAAGTCCGTTTGGGTGGCCAATAGAAACGGCCTGTTCCTCAATATTGCGGC
>CAYZLH010000503.1:0-2233 GCA_964478795.1 uncultured Bdellovibrionales bacterium
CTAAATAACGCGATGTTTAACCGCTGCGGCAATGAAAACTTTTCTTCATAATTTTGGGATTTCGAAATCTGAATTTCGTATTTCTGTCATTGGTCAGTCGGCCAACATGCTTTGATACAATCAAGATCCAATATACAATCCTTGATGAGGGTTACCACGTGGAAATCGAATCAATCATTGATACTATAAAACACAATCCTGAAATCAGTCTCTACTACGTCTTAAAACGTCGAATGAGTGATATGTCGGAACTGGGACGTGAACATCTCAAAACATTGGGCGACTATCTATTGAGCGGCTTGAAAGCGGTAGATGATGAACATGCCCTCCAGATCCGTTTTACCAAGTGGGAGCAACCCTTGCGCGATGAATTCGCACGACTCTACGACGGTGTTGGAGCCTCATCGCAAAAGGAAAAAGAGGGTATGTACGCTGAGGCTATGCTCGCGCAGTCGCTTCTGGGCCTATATGCGCTAGCTCTTCAGGCAACCTTAAATCTCATGGGTCGCGATTATTGTGTTCAGATGGCCCAAAGTAGTGCCGAGTTTATCGCTCAGGCAATAGGTTCAGTTGCCCAGAAGGAACCGATTCCCGGATTTAAAATTGATACTGCTTGGGCCGAAATTAAAGACGATTTTTCCTCTATTCCCCCGAGTCCCTGTGGACTCACTTTGGTGAGCAAAATTTTACAAGAACAAGGCGGCGACCAGAGGTTGAAAAAAGTGCTCACTTTGATTGCAGAACAAATTGCCTAGATTTTCCCTAAACTTTGAGGCCCTGACCGCCCTTTAAGGCTGGCGAAAAGTTTACAGAAGACCCAAATCGTCAAAATCTTGGCTCGTTGGTCATCAATTCCGAGGTCTGACGGGCGCTAATTTCCCTAGAATCAAGGGGTTTTATTCAACATGTTTTTCTTTTGAGCAGTCAGGCGTGGACTGTTTTTCTAGGTCAAATTCACTCTGCCAAGCGGCCATGCTCAAAGTTCTTTTCTGGTAAATCGAAAATGCGAGATTAGGATTGTCGCGGTGGCAAATAACGTTATCGTTGCCAATGATTGCTTTGGGATCTGCCCTAAACACAACGATCGCAGGTGTCGTATCGCGTGCCCGAATCGTATTTCGATGCATCTGAAAACCCTTTCCGGATACTGCATCAGATATACAAACTTCGCCAAAGTCACGAATCAGTGGATCTCTTCCATTGCTGTAAATCAAGTTGTGATGAAGCGAAACATTAGGGCTGATATTTACGTCGATACCACGTCCGCCATTTTCATAAACTACGTTGTGTGAAACTTCAGCGCCACTTCCCGGCTCCCCTTTGTCGATCGAAATTCCATTTCCGTCGGTATGATGATCAGAAGGGTCCCAATTGTGGTGAGAAGTATTTCCCTTCACTAAATTCTCTTTTGACCTTGGCGACCAAAGATGGATGCCAGAGGCCCAACCTGGGCCACCTTCCGCTCCATTAAACGCAGTTTCATTGCTCAGGATCTGAATGTTGGAAGATTCGTCAGCCTCGATTCCAGCTCCGCCGTTGTAATTGGCTTTGCAATTTTCAATGGTCACATCGTGAGTCGTTGAAATTGCAATACCGGCATAGTTGAAATACTGAGCAGTGAGACCTTGGATTCTCCAAAACGGAGTATCGATTTCGATCATTGAATGAAGGCGAAACTCCATAGGAATCTTCGTTGGATCTACTGGATTTTTAAAGCTTATCACTGCCTCACGTTTATCTTTGTTCAGCCACCAGGTCCCAAGAGCTAACTCACTTTGTAATTTAACCCGTTTAACGAACTGGCCCTGAATCCAAAGCCCATCAATTCTTCGAAAATCTGGGTTTAGCTTTGCAAGCCAAACATTGTCCTTATCTTTTCGCCATTCCAGAACGGCGACTTCCTTAGAAATGCGCCCATCAAAAATAGGTGTCTCGTTTGTTTCCGAACGGATCGTAGATACGGTACCTTTTGATGGCTTTGAAATATCTGCGAACGAAGACTGGGTATACTTTCCGCCGCGAACAATGAGCGTATCACCAGCCTCCATTTTCCAGATCGATTTTTGAAGAGAAGCCCATGGTTTTTCGCGACTCCCAGGATTTGAGTCGTTTCCGCTTGGAGAAAGATAGTATTGACCCGTAAAACCGTTTACGGCGAATAAAATAGTAACGATGGCTATGTGCATTCTCACGTGTGTTAATTTAACACCCATCCGATGGAGCTGGTCATCAA
>CAYZLH010000504.1:0-2225 GCA_964478795.1 uncultured Bdellovibrionales bacterium
ACCCAATTTTGAAGCTGCAGTTCCGAGCCCAGATAAAAGGAGCGAATACTTTGCTCTGCACTCATGGAATCCGCGGATTCGGTAAGGTTTGTGAGCTGAAAACCGTTGGCGCCAATTTGACCAAGGATCGCATCGGGTTCACCGGTTAGATCAATGTCGGAATTTCTGAGACGCATGTGTAATCGCCACACATCGGCCTGCCGGTCTCGCTGCAAAAAAGTGGCGCCGGTATAGATTCCTAATTGAATGGAATCGGTGAGAGAGAAATCTTGTCGCAATTCTCCGCCGAATTCCTGGGACTGATCTTTTAGCTCACTAAAGATGCGTCGATTGCCATTATTGTCTCGTCCCAAAGTGAATAGACCGGGAGTTCGTTCTTCATAAACATATTGTTTGGCATCGGGAGCGCTCCGCTGGGCGATGGATTCGGAAATTCGCCAGCGAAATTGTAATGGCTTGCCCAAGAAGTGCTGCCACTGGTGATTGGCAGAAAATTGTTTGGTGAAGAGTTCTCTTTCGACCCACTCTAAACTGGTAATTTTTCTACTGGTCACGCTATCACTGGTGCGCCAGGAATCTCGGATTTCGGCTTCATCCGTGGAGTGACGGACCAACAAGAGCGAAAGTTGCGCGCCATGATTTTTGCTGCTGGCCCCCAGATCCAACGTGCCGCTGGATTTAATTTCTCGCTCGGAGACTCGGGAGGTGGAGCTCTCATTTAACGTGAGGTTCGTAGGCGAGTCGGCATCATAACGGAAAGATTTTTTCTCTATTTGCGACAAACCGGTGCTGTGTGATCCCGAGGCTGATAGTCCCATGGATATATCGCGCCACTGGGCTCTCGTGCCACCACTTAAGGAGAGGGAGGGGATATTCGTGCGTTTACCGTTTCTAGTATTATAGGTCAAAGGGAGCGAGCGGCCTAATGCATCTAATTCTTCAGCGGAAAACCCGTTGGTGAATAAGGGTGGATTATTCTCATTCAGTTTTTTTCCCGATTGTAAGGCCGATCGAATCGCCTCCGGTAGCTCACGAGTTCCGTCATCGATTCCGAGCCAGTCGGTGGAGCCGCCTTGATAAAGGATTTGGTCCACTTGCCCCTCTAGGCTGGCTCCGGAACTCACCCGAAAGAAAGATTTTTCCGGTAGAGATTTGGTCTGTAGCTGAATGAGGCCACCACCAAATTCCCCCGGCTGCTGGGGGGAAAAGCTTTTTTGCACCACCACGCTTTCCAATACACTCGTGGGAAAGATATCCAACGGGATCACGCGGCGGGAAGGATCCGGGCTGGGGAGACTCGATCCGTTCAAGGTCACCGCCGAGTAGCGTTCACCCAAACCACGCACATATACATATTTTCCACCCACGAGGCTTAGTCCGGTGACCCGGCGAAGACTCGCACCGGCATCGCTATCTCCCTGTTTGGCCATTTGTTCAGAACCTAAAACCTCGGCCACCGCTGCAGACTTTTTTCGCACTTCCACTAGCGCGGAAACAGACCCTTTTACCTTTGGGGCTAGCACCACAAACTCTTCTAAGTCAGATACCGAGCGTTTTAGATAAATGGGTTTATTTTGCCATTGCACGAGTCCATTGGCGCTCACGGTATCGCGGAGGAAAAAAGTTTCGTGTTTTTCTTCTAAAATCGAGAAGACATAGTCGCCTTCAGGGAGTTGAAGGCGAACTTCGCCTTTGGAATTTGTTTTGAGGGAATCGCTGAAGCCATTCACAACTAGGGTTGCCGCGGTAAGCGGCGCTTTTGTCTCTTCAGAAAAGATGCGCAAGACAATTTCTGACCCTTTGGCTTCAGTCAGATTCGCTAGGTTTTCACTGGCAGCTGGAGTTTTCACTTCGGCCCGAAATTTACTGGGCGGCAATAAGTTGATTAATACTTCTGTCTCTTCTCCTGGAGCCAACGTAAAGGTGCCTGGTGATTCTAAATCTTTGGCGGTAAAGGAATAGGTTCCCGGAGGGAGTTTGAGACGAATCACTCCGTTTTCATCGGTGGTGTAAGATTTGCCGCCAACCTCGAGGGAATAGCCTTCGAGTGGGAGTCCCGCTTGAAATAGCACAAGAATGGCCGATCCATCGGCGACTGCTGGTGAATTTTCTGTGGCCCTTGGCTCTTCTCTGGTGCTGGAGGTAACCGGCACTGGCTCTGCCGCTAGAGCAGAAAAGAAGAGTGAGGCCCATAAAAGGGGAAATAGCATGGCTCATCTCGAATT
>CAYZLH010000505.1:0-2201 GCA_964478795.1 uncultured Bdellovibrionales bacterium
ATATCATGTGCTTCACGGCACCCTCTCCCCCGTGGATGGAATTGGTCCCGAGCAGATTCGCGTGAAAGAACTTTTGCGCCGAGCGAATCAGTGGACAGATATGCAGAACAAAGAAGTGATCTTAGCCTTAAATCCCAGCGTGGAAGGCGAAGCCACGGCTTTGTATATCTCGCGACTACTGCGCCCCATGGGCGTGAAGATTTGTAAAATTGCTTATGGTTTACCCATGGGCGGATCCATTGAGTATGCCGATCGTGGCACCTTGGGTAGAGCGCTGGAGAACCGCACCGAGTGCTAGATTCGCGAATTCAACCGGCATTAGAAAGCGTTCTGGCTCGCTTGGGAGAAGAAATCTCAGCCCGAGCCGTGCTGCTTTTACAGGAAGATGGGCAAGTCTTGCACAGTGCGGGCACCCTTTCGGAAAATGATACGCCCGTGATGGCCGCACTGATTGCCGCGATGATTGCCACGGGAAAATCACTGGGCAATCTAGGGGATGCATTCCCCGATCGCCCCAATCGCTTCTCCTGCGACTCGGAATGGAGCGGAATTTATCTGGTGGCCGTGGAGCCCGGAATTTGGCTGTCCACACTTTATGATCAACCCCTTAATCCAGGAAAACTTCGCCTACGCGTGCGCCAAACAGCTTCCATTTGCGCCCAATTAGGAGTTCGCAAAGCTGTCAGCGGAGTGAAAGGGATGACCGAAACGCCCTTGGCCTTACCAAAAGTGACATATTTTGACACCAATTCTGGGGCCAAAACGACTCCACCGGTGGCAACTTATACCCCCACCCCGGAAAAGATTACCGAGAACAACTCTTCCCTTTTTACCAATATTACCGACGATGAAATCGATCGTTTGTTTGAAAATCCAAGTAGTTGAGAAAGTAGTGAAATGAGCTTTATCAACTACAACAGCAAAGAAATTAACTGCAAAATCGTATACTTCGGCCCGTCGATGAGCGGAAAAACCACGAATTTGCAGTTTATCTATTCCCAGACCCATCCCGATGGAAAAGGGAAAATGATCAGCCTGCAAACGGAAAATGAACGCACATTATTCTTTGATTTCCTGCCCTTAGCACTAGGCACGCTCCGTGGCTTCAAAATTCGTTTTCACTTATATACGGTTCCTGGCCAATCTTATTACGACGCCAGCCGCAAATTAATCCTTCGCGGCGTAGATGGCATAGTGTTTGTATCAGATAGCCAAGTAACCCGGATGGAGGCGAATCTGGAAAGTTTCGCCACCCTAAGGGGTAACCTAGAGGAACAGGGCTATGAGCTTGAAAATATTCCGCTCGTTTTTCAGTACAACAAACGCGATCTCCCAAACGTTAGCCCTTTGGGAGAAATGGCAAAGATCCTCAATCCAAGCGGGCTCCCGTCGTATGAAGCGGTTGCCAGCAATGGAATCGGTGTCTTGGAGACTCTAAAAGGACTCTCCAAGCTGATTTTAAAAGACCTTAAAGGTGGTCAATCCTAAGCGAAGAATTGAATCTTCCCCTAGAGCCTAAAATCAACAGCAGCAGACCGAAACTTATCCCGCGCTGGACGTGGGAACTCAAAAAGGATTTTTAGCCATGAAAAAGCAAACTCAATCAATTAATGAATCTCAACTTCACTCTCTAGAGCAGCTTCTACGCGCTCAGCGCATGGAAATTTTGGCGAACGGAAAAACTCTTCGCCTCGATTTCAATGTGAACAAGGACGAAATGTTGGACGAAGTCGATATGGCCGTAAACGACGTTGAACAAGGAATGAAAATGCGTCTAGGAAATCGCGAAAGTCTGTATTTCAAAAAGGTCGAAGAAGCTCTCTTGCGAATCAAAGAGGGTACCTATGGTTTGTGCTTGGATTGTGGAGCACAGATTGGTTTGAAGCGTTTAGAGGCGCGTCCCACGGCGGAACTTTGCATCGATTGTAAAGAGACCCAAGAAAAGGGTGAAGCTCTCAATGCCGAAGGTCGCCGCCACAAAAGCTTGGGCGAGCTCATTAACTTTAAAGCGTAATCACTTACGAAACACCTGCTTTAGCTAAGAAAGGATTCTTTGCGGGCGGTCGTGTATCGAAAAATTTCTCCAGCGATGGATTGCTGGATTTGGGGCTATGGGTGATTTTTCTAGGACGGATGAGTCACCCAAAGATGAGCTTGGAAATTTACCGAGCCGAAGATTTACATCGGGGGATGTCTAGGGG
>CAYZLH010000506.1:0-2186 GCA_964478795.1 uncultured Bdellovibrionales bacterium
GTTTGTAAAAGACTTGCCAGAAAATTCGATTCACCTGATGGTGGCCAATCAAGATCAATACATCCCACAAGAAGTGATGGATCGTTTTTGGAAGTCGTTACCGAAGGCCAAACGAGCGAGCCGAATAAATATTTCCGTTTCCGAACATAAAATTCCCGAAGCCATTCCGGCCTTTGCTGCCGCCTGGACGATGGAAGCGCTAAAAAATCCAATGCTGAAAGAAGGAAAAGTTTTTGAAGGAACCAGCTGGCGCTTCGAAGCCACCACTGGAGCCAAAACCATTACTTTACCGAAGCCTTAAAGGAGTTCCGATGCCATTTTTTACCCGGAAGCAATTTCGTCAGCACTACCAAGTGATCGAGGGTGTGGTTCCTCGTGATACGATTTTTCTCCACGGTAATCTGGCCTCGAATCTGTGGTGGGAGCCCAGCATCGAATTTTGGAAGGGATTTTCCAAAGGCTCCGGCCGACTTATCTTGGCCGAGTGGCGTGGTTGTGGAGAAAGCAAAGAGTTTACCGGTGGCCTCGATCTCGATACGCTGGCTCAAGATACATTGGAATTGATGGATCACTTGAACATGAAGCGCGGCAATCTCGTGGGACACTCCACCGGTTGTTTGATCGGCTTACACGCCATGGCCAAAGCCCCCGAACGTTTCGAGCGCTCGGTGCTTTTGGATCCTGTTCACCCCGAGGGCATTCAGTTTGGTCCAGAAATGCGCGGCGCGTTTTTGCAGATGAGTAAGGATCGTAACTTTGCCGGGCAAATTATTTTGAGCACCATTCATGGCGGAACTCTTTCCGAAACATTTCGGGAAAGAATCGTCGACGCCTGTTTCCAGGTAGCCCCTGCCATTTGGGAAGGTGTTCCGAACTTCTTGGCCAATGTGCCTACTTTAGATTTTAGTAAACTCAACATGCCGATCCTGGTGGCTCATGGCGAATTCGATGCCGTGCTGCCCATCGAAAAATCAGAGCAACTGGCCCAATCGCTGCCGAAAGGAAAGTTTCTAAAACTCGATGGCCGCGGTCATTGTGCCAACGTGGAAGATCCGGAAAGATTTGTCCGAATGACACAGGACTTTCTGTTTTCCTAAAAAGAAGCGAAGCGGAAGAAGCCACTCACTAGTTCCAGTTCGAAACCACGCGACGCATAATTATTTCGCCAAGTCGCCACTTTGCACCCAAGCTGGCACCAACAGGATCTTACAGTTTTCTTGCCGAAGCGCTGACAGTATTCGTTAGAAAGACGAATCTTTTTCTAATTTCAAATAGATAGAGCGAAAGCTGAAAGGAAAATTCGCGGAAACGGGATTCACGCGGGAGCTTGGCATTACGCTTGCGATATAGTTTCCATAGCCAAGTGAATTGGCTAGTAAAAAGGCTATTTTTCCCGGGGCGTCTTTTCGTTCCTTTCCACCAAAGGAATATTCCCCTCCATAGAAGATTCTTGCTTCGGGAAAAATGGCTTTTTCATTTCCCCCTTCTGCAAATCCTGAAAAATACGACCATTTAGACTTTGGCTAAAATCCGCCAGCCAACAAGGCCCACTAAAAGCAGGGCGGCGCCCACCATCACCAACATCAAGTGATAGAACTCACTGGAGCGATGAAACTTTTTGAGCGAAAACTTTCGTTCATAGACCAACTTCAGCCAGGCCTGGCTCAACTTTCCTAGCTCACTAGCAAAGGCCACATCGGGTTGATACTCGGGCACTTGGGTGCTCACTAAATAAAGATCTTTTTTTAATTCAGTCAGTTGCTCCCGCATAATGGAACTAGAAGCTAAGAGGTGCAATATCTGCTTTTGCACAGCTGCTTCCTGCCGGGTTCCTTCGGCATAGTCCAAGAGATCTTTTCGTTCGGGTAGCTTCAAAATTCTTCCTCCACCACCGTGGGCAACTTTACCCTTCTACCGAGTAAAAATTCCCGGGCGCGCTCCACCTCTTCTTGCAGCAGCGATTCGGGCACTCCGATAATCAAAGCAATCCAAGAGTAGCTGAATTTTTTCTTCGTGCGCAAATAAATGGCTGCCCGCGAAACTTGCGGCATTTTATAAAAGGCCATGGATTCGTGTCCGAGCGGCAACTCCACCCCAATTTTCCCTTGCGGGGTTTTGCCCAAACACTTTTGCCAAAGGGCCTGAAAAAACTCTAAGCGAAATTCATCATGACTAAGCTGCTCTTT
>CAYZLH010000507.1:0-2185 GCA_964478795.1 uncultured Bdellovibrionales bacterium
ATTGGCAATGTGGTGGATGCCCAAATTGAGCTTCACGAAGCCCAATTGAAAGATCCCAACAATCACCAAGTAAGAATGTATTTAGAACTCACCCGCCAGGCCACGGAAAGCAACGCTTAAGCGCGCCTCAAGTTAGCCAATTAGCGGTTGTTTAGCGGAATTTCAAAAACGAAAGAATTATTTGATCCCTGTGGATCATAATACAAACTGCCGCCGTGATTCTCGGCAATATTGCGCGAAATACTCAATCCCAACCCCATTCCTTCGCCCACACGTTTGGTGGTGAAAAAGGGATTCATCATTTTTTCCTGCACGTCGGGCTGAATTTTAGCTCCACCATCTTTGATACGAATTCGGGCAAGTTTCTCGTCGCGCTCGGCCTGGATTTCCACCCAGCGCCCCTCTGATTCCACCAATGAATCATAGGAATTCTTCAAAAGATTCCAGATAATCTGCGCAATTTCCGAGGGCCGACACATCACGCTCACTTGCTCGATTTCCGTTAAATTTAAACGGAGTTCCATTCCCCGAACGCGAAACATTTCCCCCGACACCTGTAAAACTTCTTCCACGATATTGCGTAGTAAAAATGGGCTCAGTTCTTCATTCGAACAATCGCGGCCCAAAAATCTCATAGCACGTACAATCTTCGCGATTCGAGTGGCCGTTTCTTCCATTACGCGCAAGTCTTCCTTAAAGCGCTCGGGCTTCATCCCACCAGACTCTAAAATGGCCAGCATCCGATCAATCTTTCCCATGATCACGGCCAAGGGATTATTCACTTCGTGCGCCATACCTGCGGCCATTTCACCCAAGGCAGACAGTTTAGACTTGCTGATCGCACTTAGACGGTCACTTTCGTTCCGGTCTGCTTCTATTTTTCGCTCAATGGCCAGCGCAGCCAATTGAGTAACGGAACTCACAACCTCAACTTCATAATTGTCTGGCACCCCAGGCGCTCGGCGATAGACTGCAAATGTGCCAAGAATTTTTCCATTTGACCCGCGAATCGGTTCAGACCAGCAGGCGCGAAGCCCCTCCTGCCCCAGAAGGCCGCGGAAGTCCTTCCACCGCTCATCGCTGGAAATATCCCCCGTAATTTCGCGATTCCCAGAAAAAACCGCCGATCCACAGGTTCCCAAATTCGGCGCGACGACCACTTCTCTTACCGCAGAAATATAAAAGCTCGATAGGCCACGAGAGGTGCAATAGACTAACTTTTTTTCCCGCTCATGAAACAGATGCACACTACCAATCACATCCGGCAATGTCTCCTCAAAGTACTCAATAAGTAAGGCAAGAATCTCATCCAATTTCTTTGCTTGAAAAAGAAAATTCAAAACTTCGGAATGTGCATTCTGCAGACGCTCAGCATTCTTCCGATACGTGATATCGATCAAAAGACCCCGCATTTGGGTGACTTTTCCGTCCACCACCACTGGAGTAATTAAATCTTTGACCCAGAGATACTTTCCGCACTTTCTGCGAAGCCGATATTCTACCTGACAAGAGTCTCGCCTTAGTAGACAGTCATGAAAAATTTTAATAGCAGAATCGAATTCTTGTGGATGCACACACTGTCGCCAAAAGTGGGGACTCACAAGCCACTCTTCTACTGAATATCCCAAGAGCTGAAAAATTTGGTGGCTAACGTAGGTAGTTTCCATCGTCGAAGGATCGGCCTCCCAAAAAATGCCTTGGGTTGCTGACACTAGGTGTTCAAATCTTTGGGCTAGTTTGTTCTCGTGTTTTCGTTGTTCCGTAATATCGATAGACGAAACACAGATTCCCAAGAGTTCACCATCTTTAAAAATCGGCCCGGCGTGAGTCGAATAAGTGGCATCTACCCCTTCGACTCCATACCCAGAAATTTCACAGTAGACGGTTTTTCTTTTGGCGAGTACTTCCGAATAGATCTGACGAACTCGGTCCCGGTCTGAATCTTTTACGAAATCCAAAACATTGGTGCCAATGACATCCTCTTCCTTAAATCCACCAATGCATCTATTTATGTAAAAAATCCGAAAATCTAAATCGAAGGCCACGAGGATTCCGGGCTGGCTTTCCATCAATTTTTCTACGGATAATTGTATATGCATTATTTTATTTAAATCTTGCCCGATGAAATACTGACCTGACCCCGATGTTTGATCAACTCATTATGAGACAGTTCTCATAACAAGCA
>CAYZLH010000508.1:0-2183 GCA_964478795.1 uncultured Bdellovibrionales bacterium
TAAATACGCGAACAAAATCCGCAATCTACTTGTTTTCACCAATGCGAATTACATCGCCCGCCGATGCCATTCAATCTATTCTTCTAGAAGTTGAGAAGTCCAGCGCAAATCCAAGAACACTTTTCGTTCCGGTTGAAAGATAATTGTGAAGTCTAAGTCAATGGAATGGTCTTCTTCGTAAATCAAAGTGTCATCACCCAAGCAATAAAGGGTAACCCAAGCCGAAGCTGATATGCGGTTAAGCTCGGGACTTAAGAATTCTCTTTTCCAGTGTAGATTGGACAGCGAGGCGCCAACAGGTTCACGAGTGCGATCTTTACACTGGGCATTCTCTTTTAGCTTTGCGGTGATCGATTGAGATTCCGATTTCCAACTAATCCAAGCCAAAGGCCAACGGTTCGGAGTTTCCGGATTCATGACTGAAAATTCCGCATAGTCGTTTTCAATTTTCCTCTGCAGAAAATAACTTTTCTCTGTGGCCCAGTTCGCGAAGCGAGTTCCGAGCGCATCTAACTTCGTATGACTGCGTTCTCCGGTTTGATGCCCCAGCTCGTGGATCAAAATAGCGATAGCTTCTTTGATCTGAATGTTCGGAGAACCATTTTTGTAAAAGTGGTCACGGTTCAAAAAAATGGGTAGTCCCTTTCGGAATCCGGTTTTCGCTGTTCTTGGTCCGATTTGATCAGAGTCCACAAAAAATCGTGGATATACTTTGCCGGAAAGAAATAGTAGCTGGTGCTTCTGTTGCAAATTCACTTTCAAGACTTCGGAGATTGAAAGAAGCATGACTTTATCCGCTTTGGAAAGTGGGCAATAAGAGGAATCTACGCAGCGACTAACTAGACTGGGAAGAGCGTAAAAGGATTCGAAAAATCTTACCTCAATGATGCCAGTTCCGTTTCCAATGATGTCTCCGCCCTGAATGATATCCCAAACGACAGAGGTGGACACTTCGTCTACAGAAAGGTTTCCATTCAGAAGGTCTTCGGCCTCTTGTTTTACTGGGTTAATGAAATGGGTTGTTCCCGGAGGTTGGGGAGGGATGGCCGGCAGCGCAAATAAGGGAAAAAGGAAAATCGGACTACAAAGGCAAATCAATTTAAAGGGTTTCATTGTAGGGGTTCCTTAGTAGGGTTTTTTGTTGTTAAAGAAAATAGTTGTACGTTGAGTTGATAGATTTCTTGGGAGGACTCATCGAAGAATTCTTGGTTAAAGTTTTCCATAAAATCGGCCAATTTTTTCTTAGCGGCAGCGATCTTGGTGGGTGAAAATTTTAAAGTAAGTCCCATGTGCTGACGTTCTTCGGGTTTTTGCTCTTCAAGTGCGTCCAGTGCCTGATGAATCATGCCAGCATGGTGTCGGCGGATGGCCGCGCTGATCGCTTTTGGGTCCGTTCTCCATGGTTGTTGAACCACTGCTAACTTACCGCTGGACAACCGTTGCAGAACTCCGGTTTTTTCAAGTGTTTCTAATGCATGTTCAATTTGGGAGTTGGTAACTTTGTTCCGCAGTTTCTTTCGGATCCAATCCGAGTTCTCTTGAAATCCGTCGCAGGAGACCAGATTTTTAATGGCCAAAAAATACCAGTCCGCGAGAATCTGAAATTCGGCCAAGCTGATTTTATGAACGTCGTTATCTGAAGAAAACTTAGCCAGCTTTTCCAGAATTTTTTTTGTGTCTTTTCCTTTTTTTTTCGCCTTTTCTAGTTCCACTAAAGTAAAGAAGTAGTCTTTCTCGCGACTGCTCCAGTGAAGGGTATCGGCCAAATTTTGTAACATTTCCGCTGAAGGCAAGCGTTGGCCCCCTAGCACCATGGCTAGACTGCTCGGAGATTTATAGCCCAATCTTCGCGCCCACTTTTTCAAGTTGTTGCTCTGATGGCTATAGGAACCGTTCGGCAAGCAAGCAGCCCTTAAATACGAACGGTAATCCGTAAATGCAAAAATCGAAACCTTCGCTGAGAAGGCTTCTTTTAAATGTTCCATAGTTTTCCGACGAGTCGATTCATTGTATAAAGGATGGTCAACCGAAGTTGACCATCCCTAACCAAGACTTACTTCGTGCTTCCGCAAGCGGGAACAGAGTACATTTTGGTGAACAACGGACGGTAACGAGAAGACTCTTCGAAATCATCACGGTTATCGTTGCCGCTCAACTTGCGGTATACGTTCACAGGGAAAGTG
>CAYZLH010000509.1:0-758 GCA_964478795.1 uncultured Bdellovibrionales bacterium
CCAAACTGCAGCAACGCCCAATTCCCGCGGCGCCAGAAGGTTCAGCCTTCGGGGCCCTCTTAGGTCACCTGCGCAATACTTTTCACCCCGACTTTCAGCCCAGTGGGATCAACTTCGGACTATTTCAGGAGCCGGCCTTCGCCGCAGAGTTAGCGGAACTTAAATTGAAGTTTCCAAAAAAATTACCCAAAGACGAAAAACGCAAAGTCTTTTCCGCAAGCTCCATTCACAATTCCCAGGTCTATGCAGAGCGGTTAAAGACGGAGTTTCCGGCTCTCTGAAAACTTCGAAACGCGCAGAATGACTCGCCGTTTCCATCTATGGCCCGTGATATGCTCCCCACATCAAAGGAGAATTTTCCATGCCAAAGATTGAACGCATCCACGCCCGTGAAATTTTAGATTCCCGCGGAAACCCTACCCTCGAAGCGGAAGTACTTCTTTCGGATGGATCCTTTGGTCGGGCCTCCGTGCCTAGCGGAGCCTCCACTGGTTCGCGGGAGGCCTTGGAGTTACGCGATGGCGACAAAAATCGATATCTCGGCAAGGGCGTAAAAAAAGCTGTGGAGAACGTAAACGGAAAAATTGCCAGCGCCTTAAAAGGTACAGAATCAAATTTTCTCCAAGCCGACCGTAAAATGCTGGAGTTAGACGGCACGGAAATGAAATCCAATTTGGGCGCTAATGCGATTTTAGGAGTTTCGATGGCCCTTTGCCGAGCAGAGGCCCAAGCCCAGAAACTGCCCTTGCATCGCTATT
>CAYZLH010000509.1:768-2175 GCA_964478795.1 uncultured Bdellovibrionales bacterium
TGGAAGAAGTCTATTACACGAAATTTTTGTCCAGTAAAGATTCCATCCCCTATCGCGGCATCACTTTGCCCACGCCAATGATGAACATTATCAATGGCGGTAAGCACGCGGACAACAATCTCGCGATCCAAGAGTTTATGATTCTTCCTTCTGTCGGCAGATCCTATCGGGAATCTTTACGGGCGGGCGTAGAAGTATTTCATCACCTAAAGAAGGTGCTGCATGAAAACAAATTATCCACCAACGTAGGCGACGAGGGTGGATTCGCTCCTTCGGTAAACTCGAATTTTGAAGCCCTCGACATGATCCAAGAGGCGATTTCTTTGGCTGGCTATCGCCCCGGCCAAGATGTGTTTCTGGCCTTAGACTGCGCAGCCTCCGAGTTTCGCACGGAAGATGGCAAATACGATATGAAGGGATCAGGAAAGGCCATAATGGATTCCGCCGCACTTGTTTCCTACTACGCGGAAATCTGCAAAAAATATCCGATCGTGAGCATTGAAGACGGCCTCGACGAATCCGACTGGGACGGCTGGAAATTGCTAACGAAGGAGTTAGGTGGAAAAGTCATGTTGGTCGGCGACGATCTGTTCGTAACCAATGCCAAGATTCTAGCCAGAGGAATTCAAGAAAAAGCCGGAAACGCCATTCTGATTAAGATTAACCAGATTGGCAGCATTTCCGAGACGCTAGAAACAATCGCCTTGGCCCGCAGAAATCACTTCAACACAGTAGTTTCCCACCGCAGTGGCGAAACGGAAGATACCTTCCTCGCAGAATTGGCCGTAGCCACCGATGCTGGCCTCGTGAAAACGGGTTCCGCCTCCAGAGGCGAGCGGATGGCGAAGTACAATGAGTTGTTACGTATTGAAGAAACTCTTGGTGAGAAAGCCAAATTTCTCGGCCTACAAAGCATCGGGATGAAGTTTTGAAGCTCGGATACTTTTTTCTCGCAGCTTTCGCCGGCGCCGTGGGGCTCGTAATTTTTGGCGAGGTGGGATTACTCTCGGCCTACCGAATTAGCCAAGAAAACGCGACCCTCGAGCAAAGAATCGATAGCTTGCAGCGCGATAATGCGCGCTTGCTACACGAAATTGAATCCATCCAGCGCAGCGAAAATAAGCAGGAATATGTAGTGAGAACGACTCTTTCGCTTCTTGCGCCGGATGAAGTTCTTTTTGATTTTCAATAAGGGATAGTTTCATGGCAAAAATTATAGTGACTGGAGCCGCAGGATTTATCGGCTGCAATTTTGTAAATCTGGCATTGCAAAAGGGACACGAAGTAATGGCGGCCGATTGTCTCACCTATGCTGGACATTTGGAAAATTTGCAAAACGCACAAGATAATCCAAAATTTCACTTTGAGAAAGTTAACATCTGCGACCCAAACTTCGGACGACTGCTC
>CAYZLH010000510.1:0-2166 GCA_964478795.1 uncultured Bdellovibrionales bacterium
CATGTAAAAGTTTGGGCAACTACTGCTAGTGCTTTTGTAGATAACCCTAATTTTGTTGGAACACAAAAATCTGTCAAATATTATGAATACAAACTTTATGGTACATGGCAGGGGCTCGATTTAAATGTCACGGGCTCAGAGTGGGTTAACGATTCGCTTTATGACCATCCAGATTTCATGATCGCTTATCCAGAAAATGTTACAAGGGCATCTTTGAACAAAAATCTTGATATCCGCAAAATTGATGAAATCATAGGCACACGCAATGTTAGAAATAACTAACAACTTCAATAAACTAGTTGTTGTCCTTCTCTCGTGCGTATTATTTTTAACTACTCTAACTGTCTTCGCAAAGGATCAAACGGGTGATCCTTTCGGGGCTTCCTACGGGCCAGCTTTTCCCCAAAGAGAATTTGCTTTATATTTGAATAGCCTTCAAGTTTCGGCAAATCCCCTCTTTGGGGAACCTTTTTCCATAGCTGATATAGAGTCTGAATTAAAACTTCCTTATTCTAACATTTCTCATGGCGAAAATTTTCTAAAGCTACTCAATGTTTTTCCAAACTATCGTCAAAATGAAAATAATATTTTTAAATTAGATGCCCTTGCTTTAAAAACCGGCCGTGCCCGTTCAGAAGTTTGGTCCTACAATTCTCTTCCCGTTTTTAAGGGTGGTATTGCAAGCAGATATCAGAGCACTGTTTTCCAAAATAGTGAAGACTGGAGTGTCCTTCATCAACACTATCGCAGCAATCTTCCTCAGGATTTAGTGGCGCAAGGTCAAGTGAATCTTCTCTCTCCTATAGAAAAATATGAACAATTGATTGGTAACACCGAATTCTCTCTCACAGAATCCGAATGGAAAAAGGGTCAGAACTATTTTAATACTTACAGACATGTTCCAAAATGGATTGGGTATTGCAACGGTACGGCGCCTGCTGTTTTTAAGCACCAACGCCCATCAAAGGCAATAAAACTCATGGCCTATGATGGAAATAGCGAAATAACTTTTTATCCTTCAGACATCAAACAACTTTTATCCTATTCCTGGGGTACAACTGAAAACGCCAGCGCTATTGTGGGAAGACGGTGCGGCCAGGCTGTTTATGATAATATACGCCCATCAAGCCAATGTCTCGATGTCAATCCAGCGACTTTTTTTCTGGCGACACTTAATTTACAAGGAATTCACAAGCAGGCATTCATAATCGATACCTATGCAGGGAGCGAGGTTTGGAACAGTTCCATAGTTTCTTATCGCTACGGTTATTTTTTACCTGGAAGTAGATTAACAACAGATAACTTAAGTCAGGCCATGCGTAACCAAAGTGATTATCCGAATGATCCTTTTCGTGACTACCGATCTGTTGAAACCAATTCTATTGTTGATGTTTGGATGGAAATAACTATTATCGCTGCCAATAAGGCCAGCACCGCTCTTACAGATTCAGCAAGTAATGACATTTATAGAAAGATAAATTACCGCTTTGACTTGGAAATTGATAAGTCAGGCAAAATCATTGGTGGTGAATGGGCCAGCAATGTTCATCCCGATTTTATCTGGGTGGTATCTGATAACCATTTTCCTTCAACTATGTATGACTCTGCTGCCGCGAACTTACTTGTAAATTATTCAGGTATAAATCCCTTACAATATCAAGTTCTCAATTATGCTCAACGAGCTGCCAATGAAGGGAAAGTCTTGCAAAGCTTATTGCATGCAATGCTAAGACTTTCCCAATAATATAGACTCTTAACCTAACAAAGCGGTGTCGGTGCCGGAGTCGGCGTCGGAGTCGGTGCCGGAGTCGGTGCCGGTGCCGGAGTCGGAGTCGGAGTCGGAGTCGGAGTCGGAGTCGGAGTCGGAGCTGGTGTCGGATCAGGATTCTCTGCCGTTCCATATTTATAAATCACAACCCCGCCAACTTCCTTTATTTTGGCCACAATTTGCGCCATTGGAATACCAACATTGACGGCCGCCGAAGACGAAGTTGCAGGATATCCCGCATGGTGAAGGGCAATGACCTGATGAGAATCATCAGAAAAGATGGGACTACCTGATGAACCGCCAAGTGTGTCCGAATCATGATACAAACGAGTCTTCTGAGATTGAAGCACCTCTCCAAAAGCTACATACTTGTTGATGATGCATCTAGGATCTGCTTT
>CAYZLH010000511.1:0-2165 GCA_964478795.1 uncultured Bdellovibrionales bacterium
GTTTCGCCGCTTGCGCGAAAACGCCAGCCTCAAGGATCCGCGCCCGCGCTTGCGGGTCATCTTTGATGCTTCCAGTGAAGTGCGAAATTCCATTGTGCTAGCCACGGCGATTATTGCTTTGGTGTTCTTGCCGCTTTTTCAACTGTCGGGATTAGAGGGGCGACTCTTTGCTCCGTTAGGAATTTCCTATCTCACGGCCTTGATTGCCTCGTTGGTCGTTTCGCTAACCTTAACTCCCGTGCTTTGCTTCTATTTTCTGCGAGGAAAACTGGCCGATCACAAAGACACCAAATTTGTCTCGTGGTTAAAACACTATGATAGAAAAGTATTGGTGTGGGCTTTGCCACGCTCGAGAATTGTATTGAGCGGGTCCCTTATTTTGTTTCTCCTATCATTGGCTTTGGTTCCATTTATGGGGCGCGATTTCTTGCCAAAGTTTAATGAAGGAACGGCAATGGTGGCGGTGATCGCGCCGCCGGGGATCAGCCTAGCTGAGTCGAATAAAATTGGCGAACGAGGGGAAGCAATTATGCTCTCTACTCCAGAAATTAAATCTGTATCGCGCCGGACAGGTAGAGCGGAACTAGACGAACATGCCGCTGGCGTGCACGTTAGTGAAATTGATGTGGACTTTCACACCGATGGCCGAGATCGCGAAGTAGTGCTCAACGAGATTCGCGAAAAGTTGAAATCCGAATTTCCCCAAATTGGCGTGAATGTGGGACAACCAATTTCTCATTTGATTGATCACATGCTTTCCGGAGTGAATGCGGCAGTGGCGATCAAGATATTTGGTCCAGACCTGGCGACCTTGCGTGAAAAAGCGGTGGACTTAGAAGCGGCTATTGCCGGTACAACCGGGTTAGTAGATTTACGGGTGGAACAGCAAGGTCTGATTCCGCAAATAAAAATTCATGTGCTGCGCGAAGAGGCGGCGAAATACGGATTGAGCCCTGGTGAAATAACGAGTTTACTAGAGGCCGCCTTCAATGGTGAGACCGTGGCGCAGATTCTCGAAGAAACGAGAATTTACGATGTGTTTTTTCAGTTTGATGCTTCCTCTCGGACCGACATGGAAAAGATGAAAAGTACGGTGATTAAAGTAATGCCAGATGGGAAGAGGGTACTGCTCAGCGATGTTGCCGACGTCTATGAAACTAGTGGTCCCAATGAGATCAACCGGGAAAATGGACTGCGCCGGATCGTCATTAGTGGAAACGTGAGTGGCCGAGATTTAGGAAGCTTGGTGGAAGAGATACAGCAGAAAGTGAAAGAGAAGCTGATCTTACCCGAGGGCTACTACGTGGTTTACGATGGGCAGTTTGAAAGCCAGCAAGCAGCTACCCGCAAAATTTTGTTTTTTGGGGTGATTTCCATTCTTGGCATTTTTCTCATTTTGTATTCTCACTTTTATTCCTTCACGATCGCGGCGCAAATTATGGTCACTTTGCCACTCGCCTTTATTGGCGGTATCGTGCTGCTTTTCCTGACCGATCGAACCATCACTGTGGCTAGTTTAGTCGGTTTCATTACGCTATGTGGACTCGCATCCCGCAACGCGATCATGATGATCTCGCACTACTTGCATCTAATGAAATTTGAGGGGGAAACTTTTAGCCGCGAGATGATCATTAGAGGCTCACAAGAACGATTAATACCCGTGCTAATGACGGCTTCCGTTGCTGCATTGGCCTTGTTGCCATTAGTCTTTGCCAGTGGTCAGCCGGGATCCGAGGTATTGTATCCCGTGGCGGTGGTGATCGTGGGGGGATTGGTGACGTCGACGATCTTGGATATCATCGTTACGCCTGTGCTATTTTATCATATCGGTAGAAGCTCGGCCGAGCGGTACGCAAGTTTGGACCAACAAAAAATAGAAATACTAGAATAGGAGATAAGATGAAAACATTAGTTGTAATTGGCAGTATGTTGTTAATGAGTGCTGGGAGTTTTGCTCACGAGGGGCACAACCATGATGCACCAACCACGATCAAACCAGTAAAGGGTGGAGTGGTGAAGGCTTTGGACGAAGCTAGAGTTGAAGTGGTGACGAAAGGGAAAAATGTAAAGATTTTTGTCTTTGACAAAGAAATGAAACCGGCGGCTACCTCGCGTTTCAATATTTTGGCTAAAACCGAACTTCCGAGATTGAAAAAAGAAGAAGT
>CAYZLH010000512.1:0-2159 GCA_964478795.1 uncultured Bdellovibrionales bacterium
TTTCAACTCCTTGTCACATAACGTTTAGCTAAGAAGGCGGGCTTTAGCCCGTCCCTGTGAACGAAGCGAACGGTTTGAACCAATTGTTAGATAGCTTCCTCACTGAGACTGCCACAAATTTTTTGTGCCAGAGCAATTCCCTCCGGCTTGTCAAAATAGAAGGCAGCTTGGACATGACCATTCTTACCAAGTGCAAAACAGTAAAGTGCTGGTAGGCGATTATCTTCCGCTGATTCAGACAGGCGATATGAAAGCTTTAATGTTTTTTCGGCTGATACTTCTTTTATGTCAGATGCGTTTGGAGAGATTTCGGATTTTAGCCGTGCTAACCGAGCTTCTTTACTTTCATTCTTATCGTTATTCCATATTTCAAACCAACTGGTAAAGCCCTTTCGCCACAATACTAGGCTGCCGTCCTCAACTCGTCTGTTAAGTTCAATAGGCAATACGGCACTCCACTCGCTGGTGAGTTGGTAGTGGCCGCTTACTATGGGGAAATCCGGGTGTAGATCCATGTTGTTCTCTAACGTTTGACGTGAGGGGCCGCCGTAGCGGCGAAGCCGCGAAGGGAACCCACAAGCGCAGCTTGTGGGCGGTCTCTCTCGACGGAATTGTTGGGCATCAGTCCACCCTCTGCGCCCAGAACTCATCGAAGTGAGCAGGCAACTCTTCGAGAGGTGATGCGTTCTGAAAATACTTTGAGTTTCTTGATTGGAACTCGATGAACCCGACCTGCATCTCAACAGCGAACTCACCAAGCGCTTCATCGAGGAACAGGTAGCCGATCTGACCGAAAATGCTTTTCTCTTCTTCGTTGTAGCCATCGAAGAAAAGAACGATACCAACTTTCGGCTCGTCTTTGACGAGTAGATAGTGCACATCCTCAACGCGGATGGACTTACCTCCGAACTCAATATTGTTCAGTGGCAACCTACGAGGGCGAAACTTGATCCACTCCCAGCGCTTAAGCGCGGGGGCACTTGTATAGAGCGCTTCAACTGCCGCGAATGCAGCTTTGATACCCCCAGCACTAATTACGAATTCTCGTTTGCCATCAATTGCAGGGCCAAACTCGAAGGTGAGATCGGGGTGAACTTTTTGCATGGCTGCGGCCAGCTTGTCGAAGGTGGCCTCGCGATCAGACTCCCAAGAGAAAAGCATGGACTCATTTGCCATGAACCATTTCCAAAAATCGGATTCTGGTGAGGCTTGTGCTTTGGCACAAAACAACCCGAAGACCATAAGAAAGATACCTTTCGCGAATACGCGGATCATGATGCCCAACGTTTGGTTAAGGGGCGGGCTTTAGCCCGTCCCAGTGAGCGTAGCGAACGGTTTGAACCATTTGTTAGCGGTTTTCCCGTAATACGTAATACTCTTCATCTGATATTTCTTTGTCTTCATACTCGAACTGATCGTTTACGATTGTTTTAGGTAGTATGCTTTCAATCTTGTGTTTTGGACCGACCAGTAATGAATTTGGAATAAAAATATGCTTGATTAAAGGTTTTTCTTCCCATGCTTTCTTTATGTAAATTTCTCCCGGAACGCAGAAATACCAAGGTTGGTTTCCGAAAGCAGCAAACTGGATGCTTACAATGTTCTGAATTAAGTGTATTGCTTCAAGTGCTAGAGTCTTGTCGTTATGGTCTGTTTCTGGATTGAAGTGTATGGCTCGATTTCTCTTATCATTAAGTTCTCTGAATTTTATTGCTGCCTCAGGAAGTAACTCCCCCCAAGACTCCAGAGTATCAATTGCAAGAGGCCAATAATCGAATGACTGTTTGCGATACACTTTTTTGTATTCTGGTGAATTCATATGATAGTCGCGAAGCAGCAGGACTAAGTGATTTAGTATTCTTTCCCCTAGGGCGCATGCTCCTGTTAGTGCAGGATAGTAGCCGCCTATGACGTAGGAGTTTCTAATTTGCTCAAGAAATTTATTGTGGAAAGCCGCAACTGAAAAAGGCTTGAATTTTAGGTCTTGGAAATTTTTTACCTTTGCCTCTAAACCCCACTCGCCATATTGTTGCGCAAGCTCTCTTATTGTTTTTTCTCGGTTTATAATGTGTAGTTCTTTGGCTGATTCATCCCATTTATCCTGTATGGGCTCTAGGCAGTGCGCTCTGGAGTCAAAGTCGAATGAGAAAATTCGGTAT
>CAYZLH010000513.1:0-587 GCA_964478795.1 uncultured Bdellovibrionales bacterium
CATTACCTCCGACAGTTTTTTATTTATGGTGTTTTGCAACACGCCGAGGGCACCGATGGCTAGAGAAAATATTAGAGGTAAAATCATTGATTGAGCCTATCAATTCTGCCAATAAACGCAAGAAAACAGGATTCGCATTTGGCGAAATTAAGCTAAGATAGATCTATGCTTACTACTATTCTATTCGCGTTTCTAAGTTGCAATTTGGCTTGGTCTTCAGATTCGATTGAGATTACTGAGATAATTGGTGAGCAGCAGGTTACCTTAATTAAGGCAATTTCGCGTAGAGAGATACCTGTCAGAGTTCATCACACTATTTTTCCGGGCGATGAAATTGAAACCAAAGAGCGGCAAGTAGTAACGTTATCCTCTACCGATGGTTCTAAATGGAAGATTGCCCCAAATTCTCGATTAAAAATTCAAGAAAAGTCTAAGTCTGCCGGAATGCCAAGATTGCTCACCCTAGTGAGGGGGTCGATGTGGGGATTGGCGGAAGGAGAGCCAGCAAAGGATGGGTATAAGATAAAAATTCAATTAAAGACTGCGGCATTGGGAATCAGGGGCACGGAATACTTAATTGAAACCAC
>CAYZLH010000513.1:597-1533 GCA_964478795.1 uncultured Bdellovibrionales bacterium
GGTAGTTTGGGGGCGAGATTTTCAGCTACGCCCGAGCTCCTCCATAACAGTTAAGGCCGGACAACGCGCCGAAATTCCGCTAAATTTGAAAGGAAAGCGCCTCTCTAAGCCGACCAAATCTAAAGGCGTGGCCGAGCTCCTGAAGCATTATGGCCTGGATCAAAAGTAATTTCCTAATTTTGCTTTTTGTCTCGCTTCTAATCGGTGGGGGAATTTTATCCTATCAATGGTGGGAAATTCGTAATCGACCGACAGGCACTTACCATCGACTTGCACTATTGATTGATCGTGAGTCTCAGGAGGTCTGCGATACGAATGCCCGCGAACGTCGATTGGCCTTGAGTAAACTGATGGATCGGTATCGCCCCCGCGTTTTGCGTTTGTGGCAGAAAAGAGATGGCAGTGCGTTTCCGGAAACTAAAATGGAATCTGTTGGGCCGATTTTTATTCGCACGGCTAAAAAGAAAGATGTGACCGAAGAATTCGATCAAAGTGTTTGGAGTTGGGAAGAGTCCTTTGGAATATTTCATCGCACGCAACAGAAGGCCAATGATCCAGGCGTGAAGCAACAATGGTTAGATCTCGATACTTCTATCCGTTATCTCCTGGAAAAAGATTTTTTACGGATTGTACAAAAGAAGACTTTTTTAGAGCCTGAAAAGACGGAGCACACTTTTCGAAACATTTCCGCGGTGAAACGCATCAACGGAAAAACATTGGAAGTAAAATTGGATCCAGGTGAATTTCGGGGCGCAGAAAAAAAGCTAGAGGCAATTATCGCCAAGTCCTGGAATGTTGACGGTAATAAAGTCGTCATTCGCTGGGAGGCTGGTGAAGGGGCCTACCGTTTGTTACCAAATTTTCAATCGGCACGATCCTTCGTAAATCACCGCACTAAAGAAATGCGCATTGCTAATTTCGCCTTTGATCGCACCG
>CAYZLH010000513.1:1543-2158 GCA_964478795.1 uncultured Bdellovibrionales bacterium
GCACCGTTGCCCATGAATTTGGTCATGTCTTAGGATTTGACGATCACTACTATTCTGTTTGGAATCCAACGCATTGCTACTATACACAGAAGTCACGTTTATCTGACTTGATGTCGAATTCCGAATCAGGGATTGTGCAGCGTCAGCACTGGGGCATTTTGGCTAGAGCTTACCCCTGGCGAGAGCCGGAAAATCGTGAGACCTTCCCGTATATTTTCCACAAGGAGTAAAAGATGAAATTGTATTATTCCACGGCTGCCTGCTCACTGGCCCCGCACATAGTCTTAAGGGAATTAGGTGAACTCGTAGAATTAGTTCCGGTAAGTCTAAAGGGCTCGCACTTCAAAGGTGGAGAATTTACTACGATCAATCCGAAAGGTTATGTGCCGGCCTTAGAGCTTAAATCGGGAGAAATACTCACAGAAGGTACCGTGATCATGCAATATCTTGCCGATCACAAACCAGAAAAGAAACTCATGCCAGCACCAGGCACGATGGAGAGATATCGGTGCTTAGAATGGTTAAATTTCATCGCAACGGAAATTCACAAGGGTTTTTCTCCGCTGTTTTCAGATCTACCGGCGGAAGTGAAGGCAAGCGCCGCTACCTTACTCA
>CAYZLH010000514.1:0-2157 GCA_964478795.1 uncultured Bdellovibrionales bacterium
ATTGTTGTTGAGGGAACTCCGCATCAATGGCCGAAGGAAGAAATTTCTTACGCCGAAGTCGTAACTCTCGAGGTGCCTGACTTTTCCAGCCATCCTGAGATTACCTACTCGGTTACGTACAAAAGGGGACACGGTAAAAAGCCGGAAGGAATTTTGGCTCCTGGAGATTCCGTGAAAGTCAAAGAAGGAATGATCTTCAATGTTTCAGAAACTGGTCAGTCATAACGAGGATCTGCGGAAGCTCGTTGATCGCGGATACGCGGTTGCCTTTGATTCGAACTGCCTGATTGTGAAAGATGTTCCCTATTTGAATTCTAAAAAGGAACTCAAAATCGGAACGCTTGTTACAAAACTCGTTTTTAAAGATGATTGCCGTGCGACCCAGCATAACCATCAGGTGTTTTTCGCTGGGTCGACTCCTCACGGGTTGGATGGCAATCCGATTCCTAATTTAGGCGAAAGGGCTACCAGCCTAGCCCTAAGTTCGAGCTGTCAAGATGTCTTGGTGGAAAGAGAATTTTCCAATAAACCTCGTGATGGCGCATTCAAAGATTTTTTTCACAAGATTGAGAGCTATGTAAGCATCATTAGTGGGCCAGCGATCGCCGCGTTTAATGATGCCACCCCCCTAACGTTTAGATGTGCAACAGAGGATGTTGCGGTGGATTCTGTTTTCAAGATTCACGATACGATGACCACACTTGCTGAAATCTCAGATTTATCTGACCGATTAAAAAACCAGGTTGTTGCTGTAATTGGACTCGGCGGAACTGGCTCGTTCCTCTTGGATTTGCTGATTAGAACTACGGTAAAGGAAATTAGAGGCGTTGACCATGACCTGTATTATGTCCACAATGTCTTTCGGTCTCCGGGTGCATTCAGGCCGGAAGAACTCAATACGAAGAAATCGGAGGTTTACAGGGCAAGGTACGAGAATTTTCGAAGTGGTTTGGTTTTTAAGGATCTCGCAATTACGGAAGCCAGTGAAGAAGAGTTGAATGGCGTTACTTTTGCATTTGTCTGCGTTGACAGCGGAAGTAGTCGATCCGCAATCATTGATTTGCTCCTTAAAAAAGGAATACCGTTTGTGGATTGCGGAATGGGTTTGAACCGCAAGCAAGGCAAACTGAAAGGCTCATTACGTGCTACGTATTTTTCAAAAGAAGAAGGTCACTCCGTCAAAGCTGAAAACCTGGTGCCCCTAGTGGATCATCCGGGTGATGAGTATAAAAATAATGTTCAACTTGGTGAGCTAAACGCTCTCAATGCCTGTCTCGCGATCATAAAGTTCAAACAGGTGCTCGGCTTCTATTACGAGGAATCCGATATTTGCCATGCTATATTTGAAATTGGAGATTTGGGGATTCGAACAAAGGACCGATGACTTTTAAATTAGAGCGTGTTCATTTTATGCCAAAGGATTTGGAACCGGGTGTTCTCTATTTCTCAAATGAGTTTGGGACAGCCGCGCATTTGTGTCCTTGCGGTTGCGGTTCAAAGGTTCGAACTCCTATCGGGCCGACGGAATGGTTTATTGAGGAATCGAATGAAGGTCCAAGTCTGTTTCCGTCGATTGGTAATTGGCAGTTACCCTGCAGATCACATTACTGGATATCCAAAGGTAAGGTCGATTGGTCAGACCAGTGGACCGAAGAAGAGATCTCGGAAGGTCGCCGATCGGAGAGCTCACGCCGGCGAAAACATTTTGAAAACAGTCGCACGCGTAGGAACTCGATTCCACAGGCCCTCGCGGCTTGTTTTAGGTGGATATTCCGTCGCGGTCGCGGCTCATAAGCGGTACTAGCACTATAAAGATCTTAGTTTCTCTAGAATTCGCACCATCGCAAGTGTATCGAGTTTGCAGTATTCTAAAAGCGCATTTGCTATCTTCGACTTCTCGCTACTTTCGGTGGTTCGTACCATTTCTCCGTACCTTTTCTGAGCAATATCCCCTTTTTGAATTTCCAAGTTCTTGTAACTAAGATCGGGAACCAAAACGGGCAAAACATATTTGATCGAACTAGATCCATAAAAGCGATGGTCGCAATACCATCGCTTTGCAAATGGTGTTTCAAGATCCCACATTCGAGAAGTCAACTCATCGAATCCACTACTTAGCTCTGGCGTTACTTGTTTAAGGGCATCCGTAATATTTCG
>CAYZLH010000515.1:0-1875 GCA_964478795.1 uncultured Bdellovibrionales bacterium
AGGAAATGCGACGCGAAAGAACGCACTACCCAATCGGCAAAAAATCCTTTAGGGTAAAAACCAGGGGAACTAGATGAGTCAATCATCCAAAGAGATATTGCAATACATTGAATCTTTGCGCATGAGTCGCGACATTATGAATCTCATGCTGCGTGGGCGCAGCGTGATTGATTCTCATCATGGACTTCCCTTGCGAACGCTCGAAGTGGCCGATGAGTTTTTGTTGCGTTATGGTTTCAATTTAGAAAATCCAGTGGAAAGCGCTGAAGTTTTAGGTAACTTCCACGAAGCTTTGCGCTTTATTCGCAAATATTTTCTCAAGCCCGATAATTCGGATGGTGCCGATTTGGAGGTGCCCAAAGCGTTTCAAGAATTGACGGATGTACGGTTGTTGTTTGTCTGGGCAGCCGACAAAGGTTTAGAGCATGCCCTGCGAACACGCTGGTCTTGCGCGATATTACGCGTGATGCACGCCATATCGCACTTAGATAAAGATTTGCGCCATGACTTTTTTCCGGAAATTCAAAAACAAATTTTCGATCGATTTTATCGCGAAATTCACTCGCAAGACGACAAGATATACTTGGGAGATCCCAAATCTTCGGGCGCCATTTTATTAGACAAGTTTCAAACCAAGCCGCGTAAAACCAGAGATTCCGTGATTCTCAAGCTATTGCACAAAAAGGAAACTTTGGCGGAAGATGTGTTCGATCAGATTGGGGTGCGGTTTATTACCAAGACTCGAGTTGGTGTTGTGCGCGTCTTAAAGTATTTGCGGGATCGTTACATCGTGATGGCGATGAATGTTCGCCCCTCGCGCTCACGCAATAATTTAATCGATCCCAAACAATACCGACGTGCGTGGCGGGAATTACAGCAGTTGGCCTTGCGTGGAGAAGTGCATGATAAAGAGGGCGTGAGAAAGTTATTGGAACAATCTTTGACGCACGGATATAGCGAAGCCCAATCGGAAATCAAAGAGCATAATCCATTTTCCAGTAAAGAATTTCACTCCATTCAGTTTACGTGTCGGCAGCTGATCAAGTATCGCAGCCCAGCTTATGAAGAGCTCAAACAGCTGCGCGCATTACTGAAAACGAAAGGCGACGATGAAATTAAATCTTTAGTAGATCGCTTGGACTTTGGCCAGTTTGCTAAGGAGCAACGTTTTTTTTATCCTTTCGAGGTCCAAATCCTCGATAAAGAAAATTATGAGCGGGCCGAGAGCGGCGATGCCTCCCATGCCTCGTATAAGGCTGCTCAGACGAAAGTGGCCATGAAGCGTGTATTGGGACAGCTATTGCCCAGTGCGTCAGACGGTGAAGAGTAAAAATCCCTCGAATTTTTTCTAATGGAATTCTTCCATAGGCCAGAGAAAAATTTGGTAGAATCTCGCCATGCAAAGATTTGTTTTTCTCCTGAGTTTTTTTCTTTCGACTCTTTCTTCTGCTGCCGATCCAGTGACTTTTCGTGTTCGTCTTAGTGAAGATCTAGGCACCATCGATTGGAACTATGGTGAGGTCAGCCCAGAAATTGTCTACCAACTAATGGAAGGTCTTTTTCAGGCCGATCAAAATGGCAGACCGGTGGCTGCTGCCGCGCGATCCTATCGTTGGAATGCTGATAAAACAGAATTAGTAATTCAGTTAAAACCGGATCGTCGGTGGAGTGATGGTTCACCTCTTTGTGCCCAACAATTTGTGGATTCTTGGGCCCGACTTCAAGATAAAAAGTTTGCTTCTCCTTATGCTCATTTTGCCAATAACCTAAAATCCTTCGAAGCCAAGACCTGCCGTGAATTACGGGTAAAATTTGAACGTTCCGCTCCTGAAGCCCCCGCACTTTTTTCCCATTATGTGTTTTTTCCGACCCGTA
>CAYZLH010000515.1:1932-2154 GCA_964478795.1 uncultured Bdellovibrionales bacterium
CAACAAAACGCCAAAATATTCAATTCGGGTAAGGGACTATTGGTGAATGGTCCATATCAAGTGAAGGAGTGGAAGCCCAATCAGACATTAGTGTTAGAGAGAAATCCACAATTTGGGGGCAGTCCTGGGAAAATTGAGCAAATTGAATTTCTCTTCATTCCCGATGAGAATACGGCGCAGATCTTATTTGAGCAGAAGAAGGTAGATTGGGTGCGCGATATT
>CAYZLH010000516.1:0-2153 GCA_964478795.1 uncultured Bdellovibrionales bacterium
ATAATGCTGGCCCCACCTATCGCTTTTCAATCTGAGGCAGCCGCCCCCAAGTACAAGAAAAATACGGTGATTGACTTTGAGGGCGCCCTAGTCGAAGGGAAAAGCCGTAAGCCATATTCGTCTTATCTAACTCAGCAAAAAGAAAGTGCCTTCGCCGATTTGCATACTTGGGAACCCGATTTAGACCGCAACCTACTAGAATCACAACGAAGACTGGATAAATCTCTATGAGCCAACCCGCAGAAATCCTTACTGCCGAGCAGTTAGAGCACGAGCGCGCCCAGCTTCGCATTCAAGCGGAGCTTTTTGAAGGTACAGGAATCAGCCTTGGTTCCTACGTTACCGAAGGCGAAGATCGCCTGATCATTGGCAGCTCCAATCGGGCCGACTTGGTGGTGCCTCATTCCGAAGTCTCCCAAATTCACGCCATGCTCAGGATTATCAACCAAATCGATATTCTGCTTTATGATTTGGGCTCTGAGGGTGGCACCTATGTTGATGGAAAAAAAATCATTGAGCGTAAGCTTGTGCCCGGAGAAATCTTCGAGATTGGTAAGCATCGAGTAAAAGTAAATATTCTCAATTTACAAAAAGAAGAATTCGGCAATGAACGCACCATGTTCTGGAAATCAGTCGGTGGCAGCCATTGCGACTTTTTGGAAATGATTCGCATCGAAAGCGGAATCGTTCGCGAAGAGCGTACGCTTTCCCGCAATGGTAGAATTTTTGTAGGTCGTCGAAAAAATGAAATCACCGTTGAAGGAATTAAAGGTGGCGAGCGTTTTTTACATCGAAAGGATAATGGCAAATCAAAAACCGTTGACTGTCTCCTTCCCCCCGGGTGTACGGCCGAAGTGTTCGATGACAATAACAATCTAGTTCAGTCGATCGAGCAAGAAGGCAGCGTTTTTCATTTCGGCACCAATGAGAAGGCTCGAATCGTATCGAAAGATAATCAAACTGAACTTTTGATTTTTTGGAGAGCTCAAGGTGAGCGCGCCGCTCGGGCCGGCAAAGACGCCGACAATCCCGCAATGCAGCGATCAATGATGTTGTGCGGATTAGCGGCCGCCATTCTGCTCGCAATCGTTAGTTACGTGCCCTTGAAAAAAGAGGTAATTGAAGAAGCCACCGTTCCAAAATCTTCCTACTATCGATTATCGATGGACTCAGCGCCGTCCGCACCGGCAGCAGCCCAAGAAGACGGCGCCCAAAGTGAAGACAAAACGCCAGCTCCGGCCCAAGCCTCGAAGGCGGCTAGTATTAGTAGCTCTATTAGCAAGTTGTTGAATAAGAAAAGCTCACTCACGGCGGAAACGATCGAGCAGGCTGTTAGCAACAATGGAAATACTTCTACTCGCTTGAGCAACGTGAAAAATGCAAACTTGAAGAGTGAAGCTATCGCCTCTGGTGGAGTGGGCGGAGGATCCGTTAACGTGAATGCAATCAGTGCTGGTTTAAGTGCTGGTGGCGGTGGAAAAGCTGGCTCTCTTAAAGGTTTCGCTAACGGTAAAGGTACTGGAGTGGGTAGCGGTTCCGGATTTAACGGTAAAGGCTTTGATATGAGCTTAGGTGGCGACGAGGCCGAAGCCATCGGTGGGCTAGACAAAGCCTTAATCGCTGCCGTGGTACAAGCAAACATCGGACAGATCAAACACTGTTACGAACGACAATTGATTGTTGATCCCAACATTTTTGGAAAAATCGTGGCACAATGGACAATAAATAAGGATGGCCTAGTCAACACAACGTCAGTGAAAAAATCGACGATGAATAGCAAGCCGGTCGAAAACTGCATTTTGGGAAAAATCAAAAACTGGAATTTTCCAAAACCTAAAGGCGGCGGCCAGGTGATCGTTAGCTATCCGTTCTTATTCAAATCGTTGAACTGAGGTAGCCCATGAAGTACTTGCTGATCTTAAATTTCTTGTTGATTCCAAACCTCTCGCTAGCTGAGGAAGTATCCGAGATTCCTAAATCTGCGCCGGTGGAGGAAAAAAAGGCTGATCCAGAAACTGTAGACATTTCCGACCTTGAAAAAGACTATTGGCGCCCAAACAAAGACGAATTGGAAGTCGTACAAAATCGGCGCTTCGACAAAAAGGGCCGCTTTGAAGCTGGCGGACATTTGGGAATATTACAAGGTGAGGATT
>CAYZLH010000517.1:0-2138 GCA_964478795.1 uncultured Bdellovibrionales bacterium
GAGCTGCCCGAAGCTTTGCCGGCGAGTTTTCCTTTGGTACAGCATTTTTCCCGAGCAAAAAAATGGACTCCTGCGCTTGCCTTGGAACTAGAGCGTTCGGCCTCTCGTGAGACCCAACCCTCGAAGCAGGCCATTTTTCGATTGTCGAAAGAAGCATTGGACTCTTTGGACAGCACGTTAGCATTGCCTTTGGTGCACAATAAAACTGTTGTGGGTTTTGCCACCGTAAGTTTAATGGGACCGCCGGGACACTGGGAAGAAAGCTGGGGTGCGCTTCCCTTATTGGAGCCTTACTTCCGACGCGCTGGAGAGGCGATGGCTGAGTTGGATATTTATGCGCGTTTGCGTGAACGAGATCGGCTCGCTACTTTGGGCGAAATGGCAGCGGGTCTGGCGCACGAGATTCGCAATCCGCTAGGAGCAATAAAGGGCGCTGCTCAATTGCTCGAGGGGCAAGGTCAAGATAATCAGTTCTTAAAAATTATTGTGGAAGAAGTAAATCGACTAAATGCAGTAGTGACTCAATTTCTGAACTATGCAAAACCGTTTCAGGGTCAGGCTGAGTTTTGTGATCTTGCGAACTTGACCCACGAAGCTAGCAAGACTTTTGCCGAAAAATGTCAACGCGAGGGCGTGGAATTTACGCTGGTCTTACCGGATACTAGGCCGCAAGTGAAATGTCAGCCTAATCTAATCCGATTAGTGATAGCCAATCTCCTCGAAAATTCTTTTCGTGCCATCAAATCGGAAAAAAGACCAAAAAATAACTCCCAAATTACGCTGCGGCTAGCCCACTCTTATCGAGAATCGCTAGTTGAAGTGAGCCTCAGTGTGGAGGATAATGGTCCAGGAATTGACGCGGAGGCGATGGATAAAATATTTATTCCATTTTTTACACAGTCTCCGCAGGGAACGGGTTTAGGGCTTTCAATTTGTCAAAAAATTGCCGAAGCTCATGGAGGTCGTATCGAGGCCTCAAGTATTGTCGGTGAGGGCACTTGGATGACTCTTCGTTTTCAGGCAGAAGGAAAGGAATAAACTATGTTAGAAGAAAAAATTTCGGTCCTTGTTCTCGATGATGAAAAAAATATTGTCACTGTACTAAAGGCGATCTTGGAAAAAAGAGATTTTGCCGTGGATGCTTTTACTGATCCCCGCGAGGCATTGGATACTTTAAGGAAACGAAAATACGATGCAGCGATCACCGATTTATATATGCCGGAAATCGATGGGATGGCATTTCTAGAAGAAGTAAAACGTCTTTATCCGCAACTTCCCGTAGTGATGATCACAGCCTTTGGCACTGTGGATTCCGCCGTAGATGCGATCAAGCGTGGGGCCTTCGATTATGTGACCAAACCTTTCGAGCAAAGTGAAATCGTATCGGTGGTGCAAAAGGCCGCTAATACGAGCCGTTTGAAACGTTTTTCTCTCGATCGCGCAGAGGGCGCGTCAGCTAGCTCATTCTTTTTCGCCGGCCGGGGAATGAAAAATCTATGGGAAAATATTCGCAAGGTCGCTCCCACGCCTAGTGTGATTTGTTTGTATGGGGAATCTGGGTCTGGGAAAGAATTTTTGGCCGAAGAAATTCATCATGTGTCAGATCGTTCGTTTCAGCCCTTGCTGAAGGTCAACTGTAGCGCTGTTTCCAGCTTGAGCCTCGAAGCGGAATTGTTCGGATCACAAAAACCAGGTCGTTTTGAGCTCGCTAACAAGGGCACTTTGTTTTTGGACGAAATATCTGAAATGAATCAAGAAGCTCAGCAGCGTTTATTTGACTATTTAGACAGTGGCAATGTGGAAAATCCGATTACCGGAGAAAAGAAAAAGTTAGACGTGCGCGTGATCGTGGCCTCTCGTAAGGATCTCGCCAAAGAGGTTAAAGAAGGTAGATTTTTAGAAAATCTTTTTTACAAATTGTATGTGGCTCCGTTCCGCGTGCCCGCACTTCGTGAGCGTAAAGAAGACTTGCCGGAAATCATCTCTTTCTTGATGGAAAAATTAAACCTCAAGCTAAATCGTCGATTTCAGTCAGTGAGTCGGTCGTGTTTAGATGCCTTTGCCGGATTCTCTTGGCCGGGAAATCTTCGCCAGCTAGAAAATGTGCTGGAACGGATGATGTTGTTATCCGAAGGAGC
>CAYZLH010000518.1:0-2120 GCA_964478795.1 uncultured Bdellovibrionales bacterium
AGAAAAAGCTGGGGGGAGAACAAAATGGGACATGTCATATCATTATGAATGCCAAGGAAAACCAACGTCTATGGTCGAAACCGTTATGAAGAAAACCGGAGCCCGCTGCAGACTCCAGCTCTATGATGGTAGTGTCTACCTACTGTTTTCTCTACCCCACGAATACGAAATCCCAAGCATGAACAACCAGTTCTGGAACATGCTCACAACATCCGTCGTTCAGCACGATCTAAAGTACGTTCCCTGCCAATCCGGAAAACAAGAAACTCAGCAAGTTCACAAAATCCGCGACCTTCACGTTCCTTACAGAATTCATCATCGGCTACCAGCACGACTCGCATTATCCCAAAATGGGCGACTTCGAAAAGTCGGTCTTCTTTCAGGAAACCGACTGGCATTCCATCATTGACCAGTTTTCCCCGGTGGTGTCGGACTTCACAAAACTGTCACAGGCACTCTACCGAAGCTATTACATCAAAACTTCCAAGAAGGGGAGGCCCCGATAACCTCAAATGCTCGGCGACTCATCAGGATCCCCGAACTGAAAAAGCTCTTGAAAACTTCTTCCCTAGACTGTTCGTGGAACACTCAAAAAATAATTTCGTTACTGAATCGCCCTCCTAAAGATAAGCTCTAGAAAACAAGCTGAACAACCTGACATACATGGTTTGATCAGGCTTGTTAGTGCCGCCCAAAAACGTTAGGCTAAAAGCCTTATGGGAGAAAATATCTGCATTTATTCAGGAACTCTTTTTGATAAATCCACACGTGAGCATATACTCCAAGCTTCCTTTGGTGCACATTGGGACAGCAAAACACTGATCTGCCAGGAAATGCAGGAACGATTTGCTGGAGTCATAGACAATGCTGTTGCAGATGGAATTTTCCAACTCCGATCGCTCTTCGGAACAAAAAATGGACGGGGCAAAGTTCCGCTTCCAATCAAGGATGTCTCTACTGCAAGCGGGATAAAGTATGAACTTCAACCCGGGATGCAGCCAGCATTTGCCAAGGCCACTTACAAGATCGAAAACAACTGCCTGAACTTCTTGCGCGGTTCAAACGGGAAAATCCAGATCTCCAATTCAATGACCCAGAACCAGGAGACGGAATTCCATCACAAACCTATCTAGATGAGCCTGTGAAACTTCAGTTCGTATTTGGTGGAAAAGACTTCTTTCGCGGTATTCTCAAGTCAGCCTTCAATTTACTGGGCGTAAACCGACCGGACGTTACAATGGATTCTGGTTTCGATGCCGTAAAAAGTCTTATCCTCGAAGGTTCTGGCGACACCGAGGATTTCATTCGATGGGTGCCAACACACGAAAAACTTCCCATTGAACACATTGGCGGTATCGATCACACACTAGCAGTTTGGTGTCAGGAAGGAAATGTATTTGGACTGTTAGAAATATTCGGAGACGTTCCATTTTTACTCAAATTGGGGGAAGGCATAGCCTCAGAAAATTTCTTTTTCGGATATGTAGTCAATCCGCTGAGAGATACTACCCCTGCTGAGAATAGAAAGCCTATCATCGACATCAGTCAAATACCTGCATTCGCTGACTCCCCCGCCAAGCCAAACCCCGTGATTTCGAAAGTCTTTAAAATACGGATCAGCAGGATCGCTCAAAAATTATTTGAATCAGGTATCGCAAACCAATTTGACCAAATCGTTGATGAAGTTTTTCTCCCCCATTACGGCAAACCTATAACCGAGGAAATGGCTACCGAGTATATGGTAAAAATGCGTGAATTTATTGATCATCTAGTGCCCACTCCGCTCAAAACAAATAAATGCGATGTTTAGTTCCAAGGAAAAACACCACCACTGAGTGTAGATTAGCCCAAACATAACGCCACAGTAGCAAACTCATGCAATGATCATAATTACAAATGGGGAGATAACCGAATTGACCTGAATCTGATGGGCGCAAAGAATCTCTCTAAGAGCCTATTCAACGCGACTATTCCCTCACAAAAACCCAAGCAGACATGACCTACCATTTTCGATCATGGCCACCCACGCGAGAGGATATTGAACTGCTGATTCAAATCGACGCGGGTGAAACCACGAATCTTGAGTTCAAACAACAAATGCCCGACAACGACGCTTTCCG
>CAYZLH010000519.1:0-2120 GCA_964478795.1 uncultured Bdellovibrionales bacterium
TTCCCTGGCTACCTGAAAAAGGAAAGCGACGGAAACCTGCAGTTTTTCTTGGGTGGCTGGAACGCGGACTTCCCCGATGCAGAGAACTTTTTGTTCCTCTTATCGTCGAAAAACGTTTCGCCTGGACCGAACGCTTCGAACTATATGAATCCAGCCTTTGATAAGCTCTACAATCAGATGGCCGGAATGAGTCCGTCTCCACAAAGAAATGCGATCATCAAACAGGCCGAAGATATCGTGTTCAATGATGGAGTCTGGGGAATGTTATTCTACCCCGTGGCCTACTCTATGAACCACGGTTGGTTGAAGAACTACCGACCCAATTCCCAAATTTTCGGTGAATTGAAGTATTGGGACGTAGATGTAGAATTGAAAAAACAACTCAAAGCAAAAATGTAATTTGAGTCTGTTAAGCTAAAGCAAAAAGGGAATCGCAAGATTCCCTTTTTTTTGCCGTGATTTCAGCAGAAATGAATAGAACTAATCTTCAGCAAACGCCGAGTGACGAATCAACGAAGAGATTGCCAAAAAATGGAAGTCTTCATTTAGTAGAAAACTTTGAGGTGCTGTTCGTCCTTATGCCCGTGCTCCGCGCACTTGGCAATAAACTGCACAAAATGAAAGAAGGCAGCGTAGGACGCCATAGTTTTATCCATCAAGCAGCCGTAGCGATGCACTGCTTTGCCGTCTTCGATTGCGGTGTAAGAGCGAACAACTTTTACGTCGATGGAAATATAATGATCGGTGGCAAAGTAGAGGCGCACTGGAGTCATGTCACCCACTTCTAGATGAAGATGGCTTTTTTCAGGAGTTTGAAATTGAATTCCGCCTTCGGAGACGTCGATTACTTCAATTGCATTAAGTCCCGATTTTTCATCGTAGGTATACACACCAAAACTGGAACGAAACACGACGCGCTCGTAGTCTCGGCGTTTTTCTTCAATCATCTCTTTGCGAACGGATGAAAGATTTACTACTTTTTCGTTTGAGAAATTGCGACCCATGGATGCACTCCTTTGTTATCCTATGGTTACTTTTCGGCAATATCGGATTATTCCTTAGCAGATTTTGGCAGCACTTCATTTCCTAGCAGGCGTTGAAACCAAGAGCTACACCCCTTCGACCGGATCACTCTGGTATTTGCCGTCTTTACGGGAACAGGTTTTTTCGGCAACTGAAGTAAGGCACGAAACTTATTGTTCCAAGCCTGTAATTTACCCCCCTCTAGAAATCGAAACACTCCACTTTCCGTCGCCAATGAACCAAGAGGAATTTCCTTTCCGTCGGCGAGAAGTGTGGCCTGAATTTCCAACCCATTAAAACCTGACTTTGTTATCCATCGTTGCCAAAGCGAGCGATCTTTGGCAAATTCCGTGATCGGCTTATTCCAGCTTTCCAGGATATCTTCAGGTATTTCCGTACCATCAAAGAGGTTTGCCAAGGAAGCCTCCCAGGCCGGAAGCGCCCCGGGATTTTTGGGAATCTTCATTTCGAGGCGAATCTTGGGATCACCATTTAAATCGATCCGTTGCCAGGTCCCCTGCTCCGGCGGTGAATCGCTTTCTACGAAGACAAAGGATTTCGAATGTAGTGTTGTGGAATACGGCGACGTTTGTTGAAAGTGCCCGGTGGAAAGTACACGAACTTCTTTCGCGCCAGGAGCTTCAGCAAATTTCTTGATTTCTTTCCGACGGGCGAGACGGGCGATTACCTCTTCTTGCATTCGCACTTCTGCATTGATGAAGGCTACGCCGCTCGCCAAGTTGTAGAGTCCATAGCCAATGGTACTAATAGGCTCGTTGGTGACTTGATAGTAGACTAAGGTATTTCCAGCGGTCCAAGCCAAATCGGCCATTACCGTACCCGCAAATAAGGTTTTGCGAATGGGAGTGTCCATGGCAACAGATTGTTGAATCGGCTCCGTTAGCAGGTAGGTTTCGGCGAGCCCGAGTTGGGGCAAAAATAACAGACCGAACCAGAAAAGAAATCGCCTGATCATGGTTTCTTAATTTCGGTCGGATGGGGAAAAAACCTTCGCTATTCTAGGAGAACGCCGTGTTTTTCCGCATCTTCAAAAAACTCTTGAAAGCGTTGTCCAATTGTTGGAGGTATCGGAATTG
>CAYZLH010000520.1:0-2085 GCA_964478795.1 uncultured Bdellovibrionales bacterium
ACTGAACCGGGTCAAGAAGGGAACGACTGTTTTCGGAATCCCTGCTAAACGATTAAAAATCTGATTACCGATAGCAAAGCACATTTAAAGTATTATGTCATTTTCTGAAACATCCAATATTCGCATATCTTGCATGGCCACGGCTGTGCCAGAAAACGTTTTAGATTTGGAAAACCTAAAAGTTAGTTTTGACCCAGAAGCAATCCATGATGCCAGGGTTAAATATGGAACTGCAATTTTGCGAGTGTCTCTGCATGAACAAACTGCGTCGGACCTAGGTTTCGTGGCAGCCAAGAAGATCATGGAAAAGAAAATGGTCAATCCTGATGAGATTGGGGCCATCGTGTTTGTTTCAAGGACACCTGATTACCGCAGTCCCGCCACAGCTGCCGTTTTACATAACCGATTAGGCCTTGCTGTCGATTGTATCGCTTTCGACCGAGTACGTGGCTGTAATGGGTTTATTTCTGGCTTGCAAGCTGTTAGCTCTCTGCTTTCCAGAATTAATAAGCCTTTTGCTTTGCTGATAACCGGTGATACCACTAGTAAGCTACTATCAGAGTATAATCCCTTAAGGCTACTTTTTGGGGATGGTTCAGCTGCGATACTATTAGAAAATAGATCAGATGCCGGAACCATTGCTATTGACACTAGGGCAGATGGCAATGGATTTCGTTCGATTATAATGCCGGGTGGCGGTTTTCGTTTTCAAAATCCTCTGAATGAGATAAACGAGAGCCGTTATCTTGGTAAAAAGGAATTCAACAATCTGAATATCGATGAGCAAGTCTTCGAAGAATTTGTTCTTCTGGAAATACCAAACATCATACAAAGCTTCATTTCAAAAAGAAACCTGACTCTCGCCGACTATGATTTTGTTGCTGTGCATCAGGCAGGTTCCAATCTGTTGAAAAAACTTACCGAAAAGCTTGGTTTTGTACAGCAAGGCTTGACAGAAAATATTTCAAGTTTTGGCAACACAAGTGGCAACTCAATCCCGCTATTGCTTTGCGAGAACTTTGGTAAAACGGAAGACAAAGAATTACGAGTGCTTGCATGTGCTTTCGGTGAAGGATTTTCTTGGGGGGTAGCCGACTTTAACATACTGACCTCTGATTTGCTACCGGTTATCGAAACCGACGAATATTTTCTAGAAGGGGAGGTAAGCCACAATTTCTAGAAACATGTCTACTAAACCGATTTTTAAAGAGTTCCAAATGGTATGATCATAAGTAAATTTGACGATATTAAAATTGCTGGTATGTCTGCGGCGGTTCCAACTGAAAGAATACCTGTTGAAACCTTTAACGATATTTTTGGAGAGGAAAACGTTCAGAAGTTTTCCGAAATGACTGGCGTAAAAAGCGTACATCGATCTCGCCCCGAGCAAACAGCAGGTGACCTTGGTTTTGAAGCCGCCCGGCAGCTTTTGGAAAAAACGTCCACTAACCCAAGCGATATAGGTTTGTTGATTTTTGTCACCCAAAAGCCAGACTATCGTGTACCTTCTACGGCATTTGTCTTACATAAACGACTTGATTTACCAAAAGAATGTAGTGCTTTTGACATGAACCTTGCTTGTTCGGGGTTCATATTAGGTATGCAACTCATCATGTCAATGCTAAGCCTGTCTGTAAGTAAAAAAGCACTCCTTATTACAGGCGACACTTCCGTGAGAACCATTAGCCCGCATGATCGAACGATGATTATGCTTTTCGGAGATAGTGGTTCAGCCACTTTATTTGAAAAATCGAATGATGTAAGCCCCGTTTGGATTGCAGCCCGGACTGACGGAAAACGATTCAAGGCCATTATAACACCAGCTGGAGCATATCGAAATCTGAATCTTTCGGAAGAACGTACTGCTTGGGGCGATGGCATAATTAGATCTGATTATGACACTCATATGAAGGGCATGGATGTTTTTGGTTTTTCAATTACCGATGTACCGAAGCTAATCAAGGATTTCATGGAGTATCGGGAAACCACCGTTGACTCCTATGACTATATAGCACTCCACCAGGCTAACATGTACATACTAAAACAAATCTCACGCAAGATTAAAATACCACCCGAGAAGCTTCT
>CAYZLH010000521.1:0-2080 GCA_964478795.1 uncultured Bdellovibrionales bacterium
GTAAGTTATAACGTGCTTTAGTAGGCTGAGGCAGGAAGACACCTGATTTTTTTCCCTCTTTCAGATAAGAGAGAGGAAAGAGGTGTCTGATGTCTTTTGACCCCAAAAAATTCAAAAAACCTAGTGCGGAAGATTTGGCCCAAACCCTCCCTCCGCTTTCCTTTGAAGTAACCCAAAATGAAGCCACCGAACGAGCTTTTCAAAACTCGTTTTGGGATCACAAAGAAGAAGGAATTTACGTCGATATCGTTTCCGGTGAACCGCTCTTTTCCTCACACGACAAATTTGATTCAGGTTGCGGCTGGCCGAGTTTTACCAAGCCACTCGATCCTAGTTTGATTACCGAACACAAGGATCGTAAATTTCTAATGGAGCGAGTGGAAGTGCGTTCGAAACATGCGGATTCTCACTTGGGGCATGTGTTTGAGGATGGACCGGCCCCCACTGGTCTCCGTTATTGCATTAACTCCGCTTCCCTGCGGTTTATTCCCAGAGATCGAATCGAGGCCGAAGGATATGGCAAATACTGGCAAGAAAAGACGCGGGAAAAAGCGCTCTTGGCCGGGGGATGTTTTTGGGGAGTAGAAGAATTAATCCGCCAGCAAGCGGGAGTGATTTCCACCGAAGTGGGTTATACCGGCGGAACGTTAGCCAACCCAACCTACGACGATGTGAAAAAGGGAAATACCGGCCACGCCGAAGCAATCGAAGTTGTCTTTGATTCTTCAGTCCTAACCTTTGAGCAGCTGTTGTTGTTCTTTTTTCAACTGCATGATCCTACCACTCTAAACCGTCAGGGAAATGATATTGGCAGCCAGTATCGCTCGGTGATTTTCTATCAAAACGAAGAGCAGCGAGCCACCGCATTGAAAGTCATCGAACGCGTGAATGCTTCCGGTGCCTGGAAAAAGCCCGTAGTCACTGAGGTAGTTCCGTTTGAAGTTTTCTATTCTGCAGAATCATACCACCAAGATTATCTGCGCAAACATCCCAATGGATATACTTGCCACTGGGTGCGCGATATTTCCTTTTAGTTAGAAACAAAAAAGCCTCGGCGTAAGATTCAGCCGAGGCTCCTCAATATCGAGAACTTGGTTTTACGCCTGCATCACTTTCGTGCAATTGAACACTTCATTGGAATCGAAGCGCTCCGAAGCAAATTTCCAATTGAGAATTTTTGCCAACGCTTCCAAATGTCCCTTACGTGCGTTGCGATAGTCGATATAGTAAGCGTGCTCCCACACGTCGGCCACGAGTAAGGGGATCAATCCCTTGGTGATCGGGGTTTCCGCGTTGGAAGTGTTCACGATGGAAAGTTTTCCGCCACTGTCTTTTACTAACCAAGTCCAGCCCGAGCCAAAGTTCGCAAGACCCTGAGCCACGAACTGCTCAAAGAATTTTTCGCGAGATCCGAAGGAATCTTTTAAAGCCGCATCCAAGGCCGCGCTAGGCACGCCACCCTCGGGCGAAAAATTGAACCAATAGAAAGTGTGATTCCATGCTTGAGCAGCATTGTTAAACATACCGCCGCTGGATTTATTCACGATCTCTTCCAAGGAAGACCCTTTGAGTGGCGAATCTTCCAAAAGTTTGTTCATATTGTCGATATAAGTCTTATGGTGCTTGCCATAGTGAAACTCTAACGTTTCTTTGGAAATGGTGGGGGCGAGCGCCGCTAAATCGTAAGGCAATTTGGGCAATTGAAATGCCATGAGGTTTCCTCCTAAGGTGTGTGAAAATCAGTCCTGATGATAGCCCAAATTAGAGAAAACGCTAAATGAGCGGGTCAGATTTGCTCCAGGGAATATTTCACAAATAATTTCAAATAGATACAGAATAGCATGGGTAGGAAATTGAGCCCAAAACCCTTGTTATTTCCCGACCAAATTGATATATTACTGCCGGATTTAGAGGTCGCCCTTATGTCGCTTTTCCTGATCGCCATCGCCATCACCCTGATCACCGCTTTGGTGCTTCACCTCGATGACTTGCTCTTTGATGGCCTTTGGCTGTTCCTCCGTGCGCGCCCCAAAACCATCAACCCCGAATTAGAATCCCGCTGGCGAAAACTTCCTCAGCG
>CAYZLH010000522.1:0-2079 GCA_964478795.1 uncultured Bdellovibrionales bacterium
AAAAGCTAGTAGCTGATTGTCCATTGGCACGAATCCAACGATGACCATTGGAAATTGCTTTGCTGGTAATTGCGAAGCTCGCCGAACGGCCACCAGGAGTTTTGCAGTTTACCGTTGAAGCCTCCGCCGACACGGCTCCCAAAATCATCGCTAACGTTACGAAAATAGTTTTCATGTTTTCCTCTTTTTTGTTGTTGTTTTCCTCAATCGCTGAGGAACCAAAACGTTAGAATAATCTAACGAAGAAGAAAACACGCGCCACAACATGTTTACAAGGGCCCACATGGGCTGGAGGGAAAATACAATTTATTTACCAAAAGTAAACATCGCGCACGGCAAGGTAAACACCAATTATGCCGCTTCTTGCTTCTGAGCCTGATTGAGCAGCGTTATTAGATCATCCACCGCAACTGCTTTCGAGAATAGAAATCCCTGCCCGGCCTTTACGCCCAAGTTTCGCAGCAACAACAGCTGCTGACTGGTCTCAATACCTTCAGCAATTAAATTTAAGCGCAACAGCCGCGCCATATAGATTAGCGTTTTTACCACGGAGAGAGACTTCTCCTGTGTCATCATTTGGTTCACAAAACTACGATCAATTTTGAGGTCATGCAATGGCATCGAGGCCAAATACTGCAAACTAGAAAATCCTGTGCCGAAATCGTCGATGGCAATGCGATATCCGAATGAGCGACAGTTTTGCAGAGTAGCAATGGCCTGCGGTCCCTCTGTCATGATTCGTTCCGTTACCTCTAATTTGATTTGATGGGCCGCAACTCCCTCTTTGGATCTCACGCTCTCGAGATGATCAAGAAAATTGGGGTCGGCAAATTGGCGACCACTAATATTGATACTAATGAAAAAGTCTTTCCCGAGATCACATTTTTTTTGCAGCTTCTTGAGATCGTGCACACACTTCTCAATCATCATCTGCCCCACCCCTAAGATGAGCGACGATTGCTCCAGTACATCCACAAATACACCTGGAGAAACAGTTTGGCCTTCGGCGGTTTTCCAGCGAATCAACGCCTCTGAGCCGATTACTTCGTTTGTCTCTAAATCATAGATCGGCTGATAGTGGGGAGAAAACTCATCGTTCTTAAGTCCAAGCGACATCCGATTTTCCAACTCGATTCGCTCGATCGCCTCTTGTTTTTCTAATGCAAGCTTCTCCGATATGATCGGGTTCATTTCCGTTTGAACTCCTTTGATCGAAAAATTCTGATCACGAAGTCGCTCGAGCAGCGCACGCATCAGCAAGCGCACCACCGGATCGGCCGATTGAATCCGATCTAAAAGCTGTTCTTGCGTCACGATTACCAGACGTGTATCGCATAATGCCCGGCAAGAAGCGGAACGCAAGCTGTTGTCGATCATCGACATTTCACCAAAAATTTCACCTTTACCTAAAATTTTTAAGGGAATCTCTACGCCGTCTTTTTCCAAATAGACCAGCACTTGTCCGTATTCGATGAGATAGGCGCAATCGCCCTGATCTCCTTCACGGAAGACCACCTCATTCTCGGCAAATTTTTGATTTTGCGTACCGATCATATCTTTCGTATCGGCCGAGAGACGGAGAAAAATTACTATTTCTCTAGTAAAAATAAAGTGCTCTAAAATCCACCAATATCCGTAAATGTATGAATTTTAAGGATTTTCTAGTTTTCGATCCGAAACAATACCCGACTTTTCTTGTTGAGTTTGACACGTTTCCCTGTTAATTTCCGCAGCAACAAACCCTTACCGTCGAGGCAATGGTGAACCCGATCCGCTCTTCGAAAAAATTTCGCCCAATCCTTTCAACTGCGCTGACTGCCATATGCTTGCTTTCGGCCTGTTCCTTACGGATCAACGAACCGCTCCCACCCCAAGAAACCTTTGAAGTTAATGTATCGGCCTCCTGCCTCACTGATTCTGGTGGCACGCTGGATCGATTCTTTAGCGGTGTGGCCACTCCCCAAGAAATCGATCAGTTTTGGGGCTGCTTAGATACTTCCATCACAACCTTTCTCACCAATACTCAAGGAAAAGACCCCAACTCCTATGAGCCACAAGAGTTGGCGAATTTTATTGGAA
>CAYZLH010000523.1:0-339 GCA_964478795.1 uncultured Bdellovibrionales bacterium
CGCGCTCTACGACTACGGATGGGAATGGCAGGTCGAGAAAATCAATGAAGTGGAAGAGGCTCATGCCGATTGGATTCATGTGGATGTAATGGATGGGCACTTCGTTCCCAATATTACTATTGGTCCATTGGTGGTTTACGCATTAGCAAAAAAGAAAAATCTTCCTTTGGATGTGCACCTAATGATCACCCATCCAGAAAATTACATCGCGGAGTTTGCCAAAGCTGGTGCCGATTATATTTCCGTGCACGTGGAGGCCTCCACGCACCTACATCGCAACTTACAATTGATTCGCAGTTCTGGCGCTAAGGCTGGTGTGGTGCTGAACCCTCACACGCC
>CAYZLH010000523.1:349-2074 GCA_964478795.1 uncultured Bdellovibrionales bacterium
GAAAGCATTAAACATGTATTGCCGCTTTTGGATTTGGTGCTCTTAATGAGTGTGAACCCCGGGTTTGGCGGTCAAGCCTTTATCCCCGAGGTGCTGCCAAAATGTGAAGAGCTGGCGGCACTTCGCAAAAAATCAAACTCCAACTTTTTGATCGAAGTAGATGGCGGCGTGAATGAAAATACTGCGCCCCAGCTGATTCAGGCGGGAGTGGATGTTTTGGTGGCGGGCTCTTATGTTTTTGGTGCTAAAGATTATGCCCAGGCGATCGCCACGCTAAAAAAAGGAAATTAAGCCGTGAAAGAATTGGTTCTCGACGGGAAAAACCTAAATCTCGAAAAGGTTTGGCGATGGTCACATGGGGAAATTGGCCGCGTGCGCGTGGCTGATTCGGCCAAGAAGCGAATCCGCGAAGCGCAAAGATATGTGGGCAAACTTGCTGCTGGGAAAAAGGCTGTTTATGGCGTGAACACGGGCTTTGGTCTGTTGAGCGACGTAAAAATTGAAAAGGAAAAGCTAGCTCAGCTTCAAGTGAATCTGTTGCGCTCGCACGCGGTGGGAGTGGGTCCCGCCCTTACAATTCCGGAAGCACGGGCTGCGCTGCTATTGCGCACCAATACCCTGGCAAAAGGGTATTCGGGTATTTCCCTCGACCTCATTGAAAAACTAGAAGAAGTGCAAAACGCCGGAATCGTGCCGTGGATTCCAGAACAAGGGAGCGTTGGCGCCTGTGGTGACCTCGCCCCTCTAGCTCACATGGCGTTAGTGTTGATTGGTGAAGGCCGCTGCTATTACGACGAACAATGGATGGATTCCGCCAAGGCCCTAAAAAAGGCTGGCATCAAGCCACACACCTTGGGCGCCAAAGAAGGACTCTCGCTGATTAATGGTACGCAAGTGATGACTGCCATTGGCGCACTAGTTATTTACGATGGACTTCGCCTAGCAAAGTGCGCAGATATATCTGGAGCCATGAGCCTCGAAGCCTTTCGCGGTACAATAAAAGCTTTCTCCAAAGAAATTCACGCCATTCGCCCCCATCGCGAACAAATCGCTGTGGCCGCTAATCTGCGTCGCCTTCTTCGAAAAAGCGCCATCGCCGAGAGCCACAAAGACTGTGGAAAAGTTCAAGATCCCTATAGCTTTCGCTGTATGCCTCAAGTGCATGGGGCCGCCCGCCGTTTATTACAGAACTGTGTGGAGATTCTCGAAACAGAAATGAACTCGGCCACAGACAATCCGCTTGTATTTCTACCCGCCGACATGAAGAAAAAAGGCGAAGGCCCCATGGGCGGAGAAATTCTTTCGGGTGGAAATTTTCACGGGGAATATGTGGCGATGGCCATGGATACCGCCGCTATTGCTCTTTCGGATCTAGCCAATATTTCTGATCTCCGCATCCAGAAGCTCATCAATCCAGCCATCAGTGGCCTGCCCGCCTTCCTCACCAAAGACCCTGGATTAAATTCGGGAATGATGATTGTGCAAGTAGCCTCGGCTTCGCTGGTTTCGGAGAATAAAATTCTTTCGCACCCAGCATCCGTGGATTCGATTCCCACCAGCGCCGATAAAGAAGATCACGTTAGCATGGGTGTGACGGCCGCCAAAAAAAGTCGAAACATTTTAAATAATCTTCGTTATGTGCTGGCTATGGAATTTTTGTGTGCCTCGCAAGGGATAGAATTATTGCGTCCACTAAAATCTTCGAAGGGTCTCGAAGCCGCCTGG
>CAYZLH010000524.1:0-2073 GCA_964478795.1 uncultured Bdellovibrionales bacterium
ATAGGCAGCTGCCGCGGTCACTAAACGATTTACACCCATGGCTCCTTGAGAGCCGCCAAACACAAAAATGCGAAAAGGATTCTGCTGAACTCGCTTTTCTACTTCTTCGGCGGGCCAACGAGCTAATTCAATTTCTTCCCGGCAGGGATGGCCCACTGCTTTTACGTCTTTTCCCGGAAACAACTCGGCCGAAGAGGCAAAGTTCACGTAGATTCTTTTACAGAATTTGGCCATCCAACGATTCGCCAATCCCGGGATTCGGTTTTGCTCGAGAATTTCGCAGCGAATACCCAAAATCGCACCCATCACCAAAAACGGAGCGCCGGCATAGCCGCCAGCACTAAAGATCAGTTGTGGCTTTCGCGTGAGCAAGATTTTTAGACAAGAAAATATCGAAAGAAAGAGCGCAAAAAAAGTGAATAGGATTTTCACAGGGCCTTGGCCCTTCAACTTGCCCGAAGGAATTAATAAAAGCTCGAATCCACTTTTCGGAACCAGTTTTTCTTCCACGCTGCCCCTAGAGCTCACGAAAAAGATCTCTAGTTTAGGATTTTTCTTAAGCAATTCTTTGGCCACGGCGATTTGAGGATAAAGGTGTCCGCCAGAGCCCCCTCCGGCAAACGCGATTCTCGTGGGAGAAAATTTCTGCTCCATTTAACGCGCTTCTCTTTTGGCCTGCGCGGAAACATTCAATAAGATGCCGATGATGGCTAAGGCGCAGAGAATGGATGTTCCACCGCTGGAAATGAAGGGCATATTCATTCCCTTTGTGGGAAACAGGCCCAGCACGATGGCGGCATTCCAAAACACTTCAAAACCCAGAAGTATCGTCAGTCCAGAGGCTAAAATGGCTCCAAAAGAATTGGTGGCTTGAGCCGCCGTGCGAATGCCGCGAAAAATCAGCACCAAAAATACCATACTCAGGAGGAAGATTCCGAGAAAGCCCAGTTCCTCACCAACCACCGACAAGATGAAATCATTATGAGCTTCCGGCAAATAGAATACTTTTGCTTTGCTATTTCCGAGGCCAACACCAAACAGTCCGCCGCGATAAAAAGCAATAAACGACTGAATAATTTGAAAACCAGTTCCTTGCGGATCGGCCCAGGGATCCAAAAATGTTAACAGGCGTGCACGTCGATAAGGAGCCAGAATCATCGCCAAGGCTAAAACTGGTAAAACGGCGCTGGCGGCTCCGATCAAAAACTTTGTGCGCACTCCACTCATATAGAACATCAAGCCACAGGTGGCGATCACCAATGCTGTACTACCGAAGTCTGGCTGTAACATGCATAAAATTACAAGCAGGGCGGGTGCCCAAAGGTGATGAAAAAAGCCAGTACTCCATTTCGAAAAGTCCTGATCGGGATCAGAAAATCTTTTTGCGAGGAGCATGATTAGGGCCACCTTGGCAATTTCAATTGGCTGGAGAGAAAACCCGAAAATATTTAGCCAGCGACTGGCGCCGCCTGCACGATGAGCGATTCCGGGCACCAAGGTTAGGACCATCAAAAATATTGATAGACCGAAGAGCGGAAGCGCAAATCGACGCCAAATGCGAAAGTCCAAATATCGGCAAACCACCATCCCAGTGGCGCCTACCATCAAAAAAACTAGATGTTTGTTAAAATAATAGAGGCCGTCGCCAAACTTTTCCTGCGAATAGATATAGCTAGCGGAATAGACCATCACTAGACCAAAGGCAGAAAGGCAAATGGCTAGCACCAAGAGAATTTTATCCGAACTCCCCCTCCCCGCATCGAAAGGAATTCGGAGATTAAATCTCTTCCACGTATTTCTTAAAGTAGTTGCCCCGCTCTTCATAGCTTACAAACATATCGTAACTCTCACAGCCCGGTGACAACAAGATGATATCGCCTTCTCGTGACTTCTGATAGGAAAGCAACACGGCTTCCTCAAAGGTTCCCACCAGGAAGGTTTCCGAAAAATCTCCCAGACAGCGATTAATATGTTCTTTGGCCTCACCCACCAGCACTAGGGTTTTTACACGGGATTTTACAACATCCACCAAGGATGTGAAATCCGCCTGAGCATCGCGCCCCCCGGCAATCA
>CAYZLH010000525.1:0-239 GCA_964478795.1 uncultured Bdellovibrionales bacterium
TAACAGCCATACTTCTGGGTATGCGGTCTCTTTAAGTGAAATTGTGCTTCGACCGTATTTTTGTAAAACTTCCGGTGTTACCGGCTGGCCAACCTTGAGACATCCTGCTCTTTCAAGTCTTCCCTTAATCCATCGACCGAGAGTTTTCAGATCGCCTTCCGATCTGAAGTTCTTTCCATAGTCTCCCTGAATTTTGCAGTTGAACCGCCACCCGTCATCGGTGTATACGCGAATGACAG
>CAYZLH010000525.1:249-2070 GCA_964478795.1 uncultured Bdellovibrionales bacterium
AGTCTCGTTTTGGATAGCCGTCTGCCGTAGTAATTTCTATCGGGACAATAAGCTCAACTTCGTACCAGTGACGAGGACGAATCGCGCCGGTGCTTGTCGCAAGTCTGCCTTTTCCAAAATAGGTATTAAGATTACTTTTGGCCTCCGTCTTGAGAGGGAGATCAAATACGCGATCTGTGAGTGTGCCTTCTATTTTGCGATATTCTTCTTCCTCTGGTTTTTCTACATCTATTCTGTCTTTCAGCAGGTCTGGCATTTCAATGAACGTCTCTGGTCTTGGCCAGTCGAGAATGTCCGTTGACGCTTTTACAACGAGTTCGTTGTGCAGACTATCAAGCTCCGAAAGAACTGTCTCTTCGGTAAAAAGAGCATCAACTTCCCATTGTCGATTGTCGAGTATATTGCCGAGATTCGATGAACCCATCATTGCGGAGACTGGTACGGCTGATCCGTCTTTAGCAAACACATATGTCTTGCCGTGGAATTTAAAAGCTGTGCATACACGCACACTGCCTATGCCTTTCTCTTTAAGAAAACTTGCAAGGTCTATGGCCGCATCGTACTGTGCGCGGGTAAAGCCCTCTCTTCCATGCATACCAATAACAAGACTGCATGTCTTGGTCTTGTTTTCCTCATTATAAAAAAGCAGGATCGATTTCAGCTCCAGCAGAGAATCCTCTGAGACATAGCCTGTGGCTATTTTTACACTGTCTGAATTAACGACGCCTGTTTCAAAAGCTTCGCTAAACGAGGAGTTATCGTACTCGCACGGTTTGATTTTTGAATAAAGTAGTTCCATGTCTGGCGATTCTATAAAACATGTTTATAGTTCATCTAAAAATTTCTTAATCGCTTTTGCGATCGGCTTGATTCCGGCCGGAGGGACGGAATTACCAATCTGCCTCCTAACCTCGGCTATCGACCCTACGAACTGAAAATCGTCCGGGTAGCCAAAGAGTCGCGCGCGCTCTCGGTTAGTAAGAGGTCTGTTTTCTTTATAGTGGTAGCCCCAAGTACCGCCACCGCCACCGGCAATGATAGTAGTCGAAGGCTTGTCCGGATGCAAACGGCGGTATACGTGAGAGATCATTCCTTTCACGTAGTGCGGTGAGCTTTTTGGAATGTCGGTAAAGTTTCCTCCCGGCGGTATTAATCGCAGTTTCGCAACAGTGCTTGGATTGATATTTTGATTCTCATTATTAAACAGTACCTTATCGACATCTTTCAAAGCTTCTTTTGCAGAGATGTAGTTTTCTGGAGTATGAGTAGGAGCCGGCAGTTTAAATTCTTTTTTGAGATCATTACGAACACCGATGATAAGTACTCGCTGGCGGAGCTGAGGAGCTCCGTAGTCTGCAAAGTTTATAGGATAGACATCTACTTTGTATCCAGCCTCTCCGAAGTCATTCACAATCTGTGTGACAGCTTTTCCTTTGTTTGCACTAAGAAGTCCTCTGACATTTTCAGCGACAAACATCTTCGGCTGTTTTGCTAACACAACACGTACAAACTGCCGATAGAGATTTCCTCGATCAGTTCTAAGACCCATGCGCTTCCAGATCATACTGAAGTCTTGGCACGGAAATCCGCCAAGAATAATATCGCAGTCAGGGATATCCTCGTTTTTGATCGTTGTGATACTTGCTTCCGCGATGTGATCACCAAAATTCTTTTTGAAGGTTTCGCAAGCCCAATGGTTGACATCGTTCGCCCACAAGATATCGAATCCTGCATCCTTAAAACCGAGGTCCATTCCGCCGGAACCCGAAAAAAGAGAGGCCACGCGATGCGCTTTTTTCTTTGCGACCGGCTTGCTCGAGC
>CAYZLH010000526.1:0-2066 GCA_964478795.1 uncultured Bdellovibrionales bacterium
AAAAGGGAAAAACGGCGAAAAGCGCCTAAAAAATTTCAGCGTACTCCTCAAAGTAAAGCCTCCCACCCCATGGCAACCAAAAGCGAAAGCTGGAGATTGCTTGGGAGGCTTTACTCTTTTCTATTTCTGCTACTTTTTCTTGAGACCAATGAGAAAGATGACGCCCTCGTAAAAAAAGTAGAGCGGTATCATCATAAAAATCATCGATAGCGCATCGGGTGGGGCGCAAATCGCAGCCACAAATGCGATAGCGATAAGCGCCGTGCGACGATGCTCGCGCAACATTGCGGCGTTCACCACACCAATGCGTGCCAAAAACATCAGCGCTACTGGAAACTCAAACGTAATTCCAAAAAGCAAAAACAAACGAAAAATTAGTCCGAAATATTCGCTCACAGATATCATTGCCACGTCTTGTTGGGTCTGCCCGAACTCAACCATGAACCGAAATCCGTGCGGAAACACAAAGTAGTAAGCGAAAGCAGCGCCGCACACGAAAAAAATTGTGCCCGCAATAATGAATGGCACCGCGAACTTTCGTTCATGCTGGTGCAATCCTGGCGCCACGAATCCCCAGATGTGATGAAAAATATAGGGCAAGGTGAGAAAAAATCCAGTAATCGCCGAAACCTTAAGGCTGTTTGTGAAGCTCTCGAAAACCCCGGTGAAGATTAAATGCCGCCGATCTTCTGGAAGAACATCGAAGAGAGGCTGCTTTAAGAAAACTAAGATTGGGTCGCGAAAAAAATAAGCCACGCAAGTTCCCAGAGCGATTGCGTAAATACACTTCATGAAGCGAACGCGCAGTTCATCGAAATGATCCCAAAACGGCTTGTCGGCGGTATCTTCTTGGGCCTTCACCTTCAGCGCAGCCTCCACGAGCGCGCGCTTAAACTTCTCTTGGTCGCGCTTTTCCTGCTCGGGATCAGTTATAGACTGCGAATCGCTCACTGGATGCCTCTTGCCACGTCTGTTCGGCGAATGATAAGCCTTATCCTATCAAAAACCGGGGGCATTGAAATCCAAATGAATACCAAAGAAACAACCGCAAAATTCGATCTTGAACCGGACGAAGATGGACTATCCAAAGCAGTAGCAACGATGCAACTAAAAAAGGGCGGTACCATTAAGTGGCGCTTTTATACGAAAAAGGCTCCCGTAACCGTAAGTCGTATCGCGAGCCTAATCGCGAGCGGATTTTATAATGGGGTGATTTTTCACCGTGTAATCCCTGGCTTCGTTGTCCAAGGCGGCGATCCAACTGGCACCGGCATGGGCGGATCCGGAGAAAAGCTTAAAGCGGAATTTAATGATATCAAGCATGAGCACGGAATTATTTCGATGGCACGAGCGCAGAGCCCCGATTCCGCTGATAGCCAATTTTTTATGATGCTAGGCCGCCACGCCCACCTCGACAATCAATACACTGGGTTTGGAAAAGTTGTTGAGGGCCAAGACCTCCTAACAAGCATTCAGCAAGGCGACGCAATCGATACCTTTACGATCGCGTAAGCCCGATTTTCAGGCGCGTAAAGCGAGCGCAGATTTAATTTTTGTTCTTTTTGAGGTCTTCGGGAAGAATTCCTGCGCGCGCAAGTTGTTTTGCGAGGCGCTCGCTACCGGTCTTCGACCAAAGGTCGTAAACGCGCAGTAAGGCATCGTGATCATCAACCGCATGTTGGTTGATAAAAGATTCCTCGCTCACCTGTCCCAGTACGTCGACCAAAGCCGGAAATCTCGATCCAAGTTCGGCAAATACTTCGCTCGAACTCATCTTGCCGGGAATGCTAGCGGCCTCGATATATGCGGCGCCACCCATATCAATATAGTAGTCAATATCAACGAGCTTTCGTTGAAGGCTATGCGAAAAATACCCGGCGATATAGAGAGTGCAGTCGCCAAGCTCCTTAAGGCGCGCGCGGCGAACCTCGGCCCCAGGGGCTTCCATTGCTTCTGCTAGCTTCAACACAAGGGTTGGATCTTCTGGTTTTCCCTCGGCGTTTCGCTCGAAAAGATTATCGGCGGAAATAAAATGCGAAAGCAGGTGCACGAGGTAGAATTTTGCG
>CAYZLH010000527.1:0-2059 GCA_964478795.1 uncultured Bdellovibrionales bacterium
GGAGAAAACTGCCATGATATCTGGGCGATCCAAATAATAAGTAATTTTACGAAACCCCTGCGCCTCACATTGAGTGCAAAACATCCCTTTCGATTTATACAACCCTTCAAACGCTAGATTTTCTTGCGGCTTTATTCGCGTGCGAGTTTCCAACATAAACGAAGCTGGGGGCGAAAATATCTTCAACTCTATTTCAGACACCGCATAAGCCGATTTCGGCAACTCTTGACCATCGAGCTTCAGCGATTGCAGCTCAAGCTTTTCGCCATCTAATACCAACTCCAAAGAGTTTCCTTTCGCATTTTTGTGAAACTTTACCTTGGCGACTACGTCTGCATATTCCTCGTGCAAATCAAAATGCAGATCAACTTCGTCCACAAAATAAGCGGGGGGTTGGTAGTTTTTCAAAAATACGGTTTGGGGTGTGCCGACTTTCATTTTTACCTCGAGAAACGACTCTACCTTATTTTTGAAAAAAGCGGAAAAATTCGGTGACTTTACCGGCAAAAACTGCTGCCTTTTGGTGATTTTTTAATTGTTAGGAACGCAGCAATAGTAGCGCACAGAGATTTTACTGAACGCGCATTTTGGCGCCACGATGAAACACTTTCACCGCACCAATGAAGCGAATTTCCCCATTCTTCACTACGATTCCCTCGCCATCTTTGCAGGCGTAAATCGGATGTTCGCAATTCTTCGAATATTCGATCAATTCGCGATCCCCGGACTTCGAAAAATAATAGTGAGGCGAAAACTCAAAGGGCACTAAACCCATTCCGCGCCAGTTCCGTAAATTTACATCGTTTTCATCGCTATCTTGGGAAGGCACGGCAGCTGTCGTTATTGTAGGGGTCAGCAAGATACTACCGGCCGACAGGCCCATGAGAATTCCCCCACTTTTGCTATACCTACGAAACTTGTGCAAAAGCCCCTTGGCTCGAATGGTTTTTAGAAAATAGAAAGTGTTACCACCACCAAGATAAATGGCATCGGCTGAGAAAAGGATCCGCATACGCTTTTTTGTCAGGCGCTGACTCAAGGGAAATAACAAAAAACGGCTAACGCCCGTAGAGCGAAATTTTCGCTGAAAATCAGCAAAGTCTTCTTCCGCATCTTCCGAGTCTGCAGGCACAAAGACAACCAAAGGATCTTTTTTCCCTTTTAGTAATGTCGAGGTTTCCTGTAATAAGCGGCGATTTTCCCGCGAGCCACCACCACTATAGAGCACCAAATTCATGCTCCAAAGTTTCGCATAACTTTACGCGTTGCGCAAACAAAGAAAAGCCAACTCACTCGCTGGAATTTTCAGGCTTTTTCCCCCGAACACACAATAGGCAGGAGACTAACTTTTTGTCACTCCAGCTGCATGTTTGTCACTCCAGCTTAATAATCCACTAGATGCACGGCCGAATCCTGTAGGGCCGTTCGGCGCTTATCATAGCGCTCAATCATCAAGGGCGAACTCCACCCAGCCATCTCCTGCACGGCCCGATGGGAGGCTGCATGATCGAGGGCATTCGATATGGCCGTGGCCCGGCAAGAGTGCGGACTCACCCGTCTATCCACACCGGCTCGTTGCGCATATCGCTTCACAATATAATAGACCGCCTGGGAGGCAATGGGCTTATCCTTCAATTTCGTTACGTTGTTTTTCACGGGCGTAAATAGATAGGCTTCTTGGCCAATCTCCAAGCGCTTTTTCTCGAGATAGCGCAACAAGAGATCTTCGACCTTTCTGGGCATAGGTAGGAGTCGCTCTTTGTCGCCTTTACCAGGAATTCGTAGGACCAACACCTTATGATCTCCATTACGAATCCACCCCAGATGTTTCGCCTGTAGCTGGGCCAGCTCCCCTCTGCGTAGCCCTAAAAAGAACAACAAATGCAAGATTACCGAATGCATTAAACCGGAGGCCGTTTTCTCGTTGGGAATAGACAACATCTCAGCCACCTCAAGATCAGTGATGGCCTGGGTGGGTGACTCCGTTTTCGCACGATAATTCTTTACCCAGAGCGAGGGTTTTTCCTGGGTTTTGCCCCGAGCCTGAAGCCAACCGAGA
>CAYZLH010000528.1:0-2056 GCA_964478795.1 uncultured Bdellovibrionales bacterium
TCGCCCAAGCCCACGATCCGCATTTCACCACCGTATTTTACGATGACGGTGGAATCGTTTATACCGCGCTAAAGAAAGACGATGGCACCAAAAAGGAATCGCAAATAATCACCTTTCCTTTTCAGGGCGGCGCGAGAGTGAGAATTCCTCTACCCGAGGAAATCACCACGCGCGATATCATCGGCCTGATTCCCGAGAAAAAGAAACTATTCGTTTTGACCCACGGTAATGAATCGGAAAAAGACGGCCCCATGCTGCACATTTTTGATTCCAACGACAATCGCTGGAAAAAATTAGGCCAGTTAGCTTGCCCGGCCTTTACTAAAGTCAAAATGAGTTCCACAAAAATGATTTTTTTCTGTGAGACGAATCCAGTTCCCGGCAACAATAAGAAGCGCCGAAAAAAATCTAGTGTAGTTGCGAAAACGCTCTCCTTTGGCAAAGAGCGTTTATACCGGAGCGGTACATGGCGCTTCCCTGAATTTATGCTTCGCTACAAAAGCGTATTCCTCCTACTGGAAGGAAATGCCCCCAAGTGGGACCGCCTCCGCCTGAAGTCTGCCGAAGGCGAACGAGTAATGATGGCCTCGGAAATCTATCAATTGCCCGCACCAGTGGGAGCGGAACCGCCCCCGCCCCCACCGCCAGTAGAAACCGAAATAGACTCCACCGAAGGAACCTGATACATCTCCCTAGATGCGAGTACTGGTTTTCCAACATACCCCTGAAGAAGTTCCTGGAAGTTTACTTCCCTGGCTAAAAAGCCGAAGCCTTGACTACCAAATTTTCCATACCTATTCCGGCGAAGAATTTCCTAAAGCGGAGGCATACGACTGGTTAATCGTGCTTGGTGGACCGATGAACGTGGATGATATGCATCTACACCCCTGGCTTGAAGACGAACAAATTTTCATTCGTCAATGGCTGAAAACAAACAAACCCTACCTAGGTATTTGCCTCGGCGGTCAACTACTGGCCCAATGCCTTGGCGCAAAAGTATCCAAAAGCTCCCAACGTGAAATTGGCTTTTGGTCCATTGAAAAAACGCAAGAGTCACACCCTTATTTTTCTGGCTGGCCAAATTCCTTAACAGTGTTTCAGTGGCACGAAGATCGTTTCGATTTGCCCACTGGTTGTCAATCGCTATTCACTAGCAAGGCTTGTCAACACCAGGCCTTTGCTCACGGCCAAAATGTGATTGGCTTGCAGTTTCATCCTGAGGCCGAAACTCCGTGGATTTTGGGAAATTACGAAGGATTTACCAAAACAGCCAATGAACCGTATGTGCAAGAAAAGGGCGAATGCACCGACAAACTCAGCGCGTTGCCAGCGATGCAGGCGAGCTTTTTTGCCCTCTTAGATCGCTTTCTAGCGATTTAGAAAAATAGGGCGCTAGCTCAGGAATCACCATCGCGCTTTGGTCGCGTTTGTAATCGAAATAGCGAGTAACTTCAAGGAAACGCTCCCATTTGTCTTTTTGTGCCGGTTCAGCGAGAAATTGTAAGGCGCCACGAATAGAAGAGCCAAAATATCGATCGACGGGGTTGTTCTCGGAACTTGGCAGTAGCTCCGCCAAGACGAATCTGGCTTGCGCCTTTAAATCCTCCGGCAAATGCCGAATCTGAAAATGTTCGGGATTTGTCAAAATTGTTACATCTGGATAGGGATGCAGAAAGGAGAAACTCTTTAGCCAATCTATTAAATTCGGGAAATCAAAAATATTATAAATTTGTAAGGTCGTGTGCACCCCAAGATACGTTACGCCATACTTTTGCGGATTCTGGTCGATATCGCGCATATTCTTTTCGAGTTTTTCCCAGTTCGAGGGGTAACGAATAAAAGAGTTTACCTCTCGAAAACCATCTAGGCTCACATAAATTCGGACCTCACGGAAATGCGGCCACAAATCTAAGACTTCCTCGGGCAAGAGCGTAAGATTGGTATTATAACTCAGGGAAATATTTTTTGATTGTCCGGTGTTCACCCACTTTCGCAAAAGCGCAAAGGACTCCTTCACTAATAATGGTTCGCCACCAGCAAAATTTACGGTTTCTAA
>CAYZLH010000529.1:0-2055 GCA_964478795.1 uncultured Bdellovibrionales bacterium
ATATTGATATCGAGGATGGTTACTTGCGCGCCCATTCCCATCGCGATGATTGCCGCATTAGTTCCGGCAACACCGCCACCGATTACGGCAACTTTTCCACGACGCACGCCGGGAACACCAGAAAGAAGGATTCCTTTTCCGCCTTCGTTTTTCTGCAAGTATCGAGCACCAATCTGGGTCGCCATGCGGCCAGCCACTTCAGACATTGGGGTGAGCAATGGGAGCTGACCATCGTCGAGTTGGATGGTTTCATAAGCTACAGCAGAAACTTTACGCTCCATCAATTGTTTAGTGAGCTCAGGTTCCGCCGCCAAGTGCAAGTAAGTGTAGAGGATCAAATTCGGCTTCATTAAGCCATACTCCGCTTGGATCGGCTCTTTCACCTTGATGATCATGTCAGATTTTTCCCAAACCTCTTTGGCTGAATCGATGATCGTCGCGCCCGCTTTAGCGTAGGCTTCGTCGTTGAGGCCGATTCCCACGCCAGCTTTGGTTTCTACCAACAACTTGTGGCCACGATTGACCAACATTTGCACTCCACCAGGGGTTAGAGCAACGCGGTTTTCATTATTTTTAATTTCCTTCGGAACACCGATAATCATTGGAACTCCTTAATTTTGTAATCCTAGACTCGAACTTGCATTCCATCGTAGGCGGGAACTATTCCCCGCGGCAGCGATTTCTTAAAACTTTCATATTCCAAATCACCACTCATATGAGTAAACACCGTTTTCTTTGCGCCTATTTTGCGCGCGAACTCCAGTGCTAAATCCACATGCAGGTGAGTGCTATGAGGTTTTGGTCGGAGGCAATCTAAAATGAGCACCTCCAAGCCTTGCATCTTCGCCAAGGTATTGTCCGGAATATAGCTGCAATCGGTAATGTAGGCAAATGCGCCGATGCGGAAGCCTAGGCAGAGAGATTTGCCGTGTTCCAGGGGGAGGGGAGTAACAGAAAGCGCGTGCAGTTGGGGATCAGTACAGGCGGTTAGGGCAAAGGGCTTATCCTTTACTTCGTGGAGGGTAAGTTTTGGGAGTCCCCCCCCGTATTGCAGAGCGTGAAAAACATAGGCAAACTTCAAACGCACCTGGTCTAAGCTGGCGGGGTCGCTAAAGAGGGGGATGGCGCTATTTTGATAGAAATTGAAGGGGCGGATATCGTCTAGGCCGTGCAGGTGATCGGCGTGGGTATGGGTAAGCAGGATCCCATCCAAACGCAGCTTTTTGGGAAAAAACTTAAGAATCTGCCAGCGTAGATCGGGCGAGGTATCGATCAGAATTGCGGGACCGCCTCGACCAAATGGCTCCACTAAGACACTAGCCCGCATTCGCCAATTTTTAGGATTCTTAAAGTGCGGGAGGTGTTGCATGCCCACGATGGGCACACCCGTAGAGGTACCGCAGCCGAGGATCGTGACAAGAAAGTCAGACTTTTCTTTCTTTGCTTTCTTTTTCGCCATGGGCCCATACTCTAACTTTGCCGCTTAGCGAAGGCTAGGAAAATTGACAAACCCCCAACTCCCAGGTACCCCCAATAGAATGAAAGCATTGGTAACCGGCGCATCTGGTTTTGTTGGTAGCACCCTCGTGGACTACCTAAATCTTTTGGGCGTGGAAGTGCGCTGCCTATTGCGCAAATCGAGTTCGCGGGAACATTTAACCCAGGCGAAATTTTCCGTGGTGGAAGGCGACTTGTTTAATACCGAAGCGCTGGAGAAAGCCGTGGACGGCGTGGATTGGATCTTTCATGTGGCGGGTGTGGTAGCCGCCAAAAATAAAGAAGACTTTTTTCGCTCCAATGTATACGGCACAAAGAATTTATTGGCAGCTGCGGCTGAGGCCGTGGAGTCCGGCGGGCAACTGAAAAAATTTGTACTGGTGAGTTCGTTGGCGGCCGCGGGCCCCTCGCGCCCGGATCGACCGCGATCGGAAGAGGATCTCTGTGACCCCGTTTCTTGGTATGGTGAAAGCAAACGAGCCGCTGAATTAGAAACCTTAGAATACCAAAAACAACTACCCATCGTGATCGTGCGTCCTCCCGCAGTATATGGACCTC
>CAYZLH010000530.1:0-2054 GCA_964478795.1 uncultured Bdellovibrionales bacterium
TGCCGACTTGCCAATGACTTTCACCGCCTTATTCAGTTTATTCTCAATGTCTGAGTCGTGAGAAGTGGGCAACAACACCTTTTTAATATCCTCCGGAATGGAATTTTCGTGCAAGACAAGCGTACTTGAGCTCAACATTTTCACTAGCTTCAGGATGTTTGAACCAAAAAGATTTTGCTTCAATCCTCTTTTGCCATGCGTTCCCACAATGGTGAGATCAGCCTCAAGTTCTGCGATTATCGTCCCTACATCCCCAAAAAAGTCGCCTCTTCTAAGTTCTGATCGAACCGATTGAAATAAGCCTGAATCAGATATTCTTCCCTCGTAGGTCTTTATTTTAGCCTTTGCACCATCCACATTATCCGCACAAATGTGCAGAAGGATCAACTCACTTCCTTTCAATTGAGAAAAGCGTAAAACATCTGAAACCACCGACTCGGTAATAGCTGAAAAATCAAGTAAAACAACTACGCGCATATTCAAACGGGCATTATGGAAATTGTGGGGAAGTTAGAAATTAATCATTTCCTTCAGGAATGTTCTTCTAACAAATTATCCTTCGTCCAAATCGGAATTGCGGCCAATTAGTTCTGCCCCTCTTCCGTCTGTATCCGGTATCTAAATCCCGCGTATATGTTCCTTCCGAAGATGGGTCCCCATACCATTCCCGCATCAAAAGCTTGATTAAAAGGATCCTGAGCGGTAACAATGGCCTCCGTTTGGCGAAAGTTCAACAGGTTCTCTACACCTACATAGATGTCCCAATGATTCCCAATCAATTTTGAAATCTGTCCATTCACCGTAACAAAGGAAGGGCTGTATTCCTCAATTTGATATTCAACAGGATTTGCCTCGGTGTTGGGTAGTCGCTTGCTGCTCATCCACTGAATGGTGGCGTCGAAGCTCCATTTGCTTTTTGTGGAATAGGCGGCATTCAAAAACCAGCGGTGTGGCGAAATCATGGGCACATGAAGGAAGTCTCCTGAGTAGGTGGCCCGTGCATCAAACCAGCGGTAGGCCATTCTCAGCTCCAGACGACGAAATGGCGAATAATCTACCTGTGCTTGCAAGCTGTGGCTTACCGATTGTCCGTCGAGGTTGTAGAAATACACCTCCCCTGCTGTTTCGCGATCCACAATAATTTGGTTCACAAAATCGGTTCTATAAAAATCAAGCGAGAGTGTCATTGGTCGGTAATCTATTTTAGTCTGATGCGTAAGATTCACTCCATAGTTCCAAGCGATTTCCTGATCCAAGCCGTAAGGACTATTTCGATCATTTCCTTGCACATAGAATATTCTATTTGAGGTAAATGAACTAAGATTCTCAGCAAAAATTGAGGCCGTTCGTCTGGCCGTTCCGAATGAAGCCCTCGCTGTGGTGTTCTCGTTGAAGGCGTAGCGCGCATGCACCCGCGGAGTAGCAAAAAGCCCAAAATTGTTGTGATAATCTACCCGCAACCCGGCCACAATCGTGATCAGTTCTGTAGGTGTGTGGGTGTATTCTCCAAAAATCCCGGGAACTCGTTCGTCTCGCTCATAAAGGGTATCCAGAACGTGTTCCTCAAAAGTGTCCCACATAAAACTGATGCCCGCTTTGTACTTGTTGTTGGTGTTCCGGAGGATTCCCTGAGAAATCAGGTTGGCATACAATCCTTTCTGCACCGCGTCGTAAGCGCGAAGCCCATAATGAGATTGCTGATCGTGGTACAAACCGGAAACCTGAAGACCAACACTCTTCCATGGCCTGTCGGGACTGGCCCAGCCAAGTTTTCCCCACGCCTCTACTCTTTTGTTCAAGGAATAGCTGCCCCAATACTCCGACAATGGATCCGGTTTTGTACCGGTGTACTCCATTTGCCCACCTGTGTTTTCAGAATAAATGGCTTTGACACCCGCTTGGCCGTGCCAACTTTTCGATCCCATAAACTGCCAACGATTGACAAGGATGTAGTTGCTCCCTACCGGGTTGTCCATAAATCCGTCACTGTTCACGTCGTTGCGCACAGCATTTGTCTTGGCGTGCAGCAGTACACCGGTAGCCAGCTTATCATT
>CAYZLH010000531.1:0-1686 GCA_964478795.1 uncultured Bdellovibrionales bacterium
CCCATTGCCCGGGGCTGGGATGCGAGCGTGGGAGTAAGCGTCCGCGCCTTCAATCGGTTTCAAGATCGCCTCGAAAACTGGTACGAAGGATTTTTGCATATTGTATTGAAACGCCCAGCACTCACCTTGATGGGCAGTTTCTTGGTATTTTTGGTCAGCTGTTCCACAGTGGCATTCGTGCCCAAAACCTTCTTGCCCGCTCAAGATGCTGGCGAGTTCCTAGTTTCCTTCGATCTTCCTCCTGGCACCTCCTTGGATGAAACGACGAAACTTAGCAGTAACATCGATACGATCGTGCGCGAAAACAAGGCCGTACAATTAACTGCGCTGACCGTGGGCAGCCAACAAGGCGAAAGCAATGTGGCTAATATCTATGTAAAGTTGGTCAAATCAAAATTACGCCCTGGAAAAAATACTTCTGACGTGAAGGCCGAATTGCGTGAGCGGCTAAAAGAGTTTGCCCACGCCAACATTGCCGTAAAAGATTTTGATGCCGTAGCCGGCGGACAACGTCCCTTTAACTTAAACGTAGTTGGCCAGGATCAAGAAAAGTTAGAACTATATGCCAATAAAATTCTCGCCCTGGCGAAAGCCAACAAAGGATTGTTGGACGTGGACGTAAATTACCGTCCTGGTAAACCCGAGTTTCAAATCGCCATTGATAAAAATAAGGCCGATAAGCTCGGCGTTAGTACCGTGCAAGCTGGAATGGAGTTACGCACCCAAATCGAAGGCGTTGAGGCCGCAAAATTCCGTGAACGCGGTGAAGAATTTGATATTCGCGTGCGTTTGAAAGATGAACAACGGGATCTCAAGTCCAACTTTACTGAAACCTATGTGCCAAATATCAATTACAACTTAGTGAAATTGAAAGACGTGGCCAATGCCGTCGAGGCCCAGGGACCATCGAAAATTACTCGTCAGGATCGTGCTCGTTATATCCAGATCCAGGCGGATATCGCCCCGGGTGGTGGTATGGGCGACATTATGCAGGATCTAGATAAGAAAATTAAAGAAGAAGTAAAACTTCCCGATGACCTCCGCTACGTTTATGTGGGTCAGGCAGAAAACTTTCAAGAATTGGGCGAAAGCATGGGTACTGCGGCGATTTTCGGCGTGTTATTTATCTTCCTCATTCTGGCATCACTTTACGAAAGTTTCGTGACACCGCTCACGATTATGTTGGCACTGCCGCTAGCCGTTTGCGGTTCCTTCGTGGCTTTGGCGATCACGGGTGAAAGCTTAAACATCTTCTCCATGATCGGAATGATCATGTTGCTGGGAGTAGCGACCAAAAACTCCATTTTGCTGGTGGATTATGCCCAGCAACTGGTCGAACAGGGCAAGACTCGGGTAGAAGCGATGATCATTTCTGGAAAGACTCGACTGCGCCCGATTATCATGACCACCATGGCCTTGATCGCTGGAACAATTCCGATTGCCATCGGATTGAACGAAGCCTCCAAGCAGCGAACCTCCATGGGCGTGGCGATTATCGGCGGATTGATTTCGTCGACATTGCTGACGCTGTTGGTAGTGCCCGCCGCTTATCTTTATATCGATCGGTTTCGCGTGTGGAGTAAAGAGTTCGTACGCAAACTGGTTTAAGGAAAGAGTAATATTCTTTCCATCGAATCATTTTTGCGCAGCAATTCGATGATCCAGTTAATACTACGATAGACGTCG
>CAYZLH010000531.1:1722-2045 GCA_964478795.1 uncultured Bdellovibrionales bacterium
ATCTTCGCAACTTTTGGCACTTTTGTTAGGGTCCAGGTGAGAAGCGATCCCGATGACAGATACTTGGTCTCCGCACACTCTCAAGAGGGGGCCGCCGGAGTCGCCATGGCAAACGCTGGGGTTGCCCTTCATGCGAATTCCCCATTGCTCTACCCGCAAATTCGGAATTCCCACGCGTCCGTATTTACTAACGAAATTCTTTCGCTCTTTCTCGGTGGGGGTGGAGTCTTCGCCAAACCCTGAAACTAGGTCTTGGCAGGCGGGATCTACTTGTGGTGGCTCCTTTGGCAATCTGGCGATTCGGACGCCAATGGGAGCGTCGT
>CAYZLH010000532.1:0-2033 GCA_964478795.1 uncultured Bdellovibrionales bacterium
CTTACGAAAGAAATTGTCAAAGCTGCCTTTGTGCCCTCGTCACAGTGAGGAAAATTGTCACTCTGTCGCTATCATCTTGGCAGTAAAATTTAACTGTGTTCAAATTTTGACCTAAAGAAAGGGAGTAAAAATGAAAAAATATTTAATTGCTACTTTGTTGCTTTTTGTTAGTCCGATTGCGTTTGGTGCGGAAACAGGAAAACCAGCCCCTGATTTCTCTGGGAAGACCAGTGAAGGAAAAACAATTAATTTGTCTGAGTTAAAAGGAAAGCCCGTAGTGTTGGAGTGGCTGAATCATGGCTGCCCTTTCGTAAAGAAGCACTATGAGGGCAAGAATATGCAAGCTTTGCAGAAGTCTGCCGTAGAAAAAGGCGCGGTTTGGATCTCGGTAATTTCTTCCGCCAAAGGAAAGCAAGGACATTCTGATGCGAAACAAGCGGAAGCGGATCGCAAAGAAATGGGCTCCAATGCTTCCCATATCATCCTTGATGAAGGTGGTAAAATTGGGAAACTGTATGGAGCGCAAACTACGCCGCATATGTATGTGATCAATGCAAAAGGTGAATTGGTCTACCAGGGAGCTATTGACGATAAGGCTTCAACAGAGATCGAGGACCTAAAGACAGCTAAAAATTATGTGTTGCCGGCTTTGGAGAGTGCCATTGCTGGAAAAGCTTTATCGGTATCGCAAACAAAAGCATACGGTTGTTCTGTAAAGTATAATTAGTGAGATTTGCCCGAGTTTAATTCGCCAAATGAATTATGGTGATTGGTTCTCGGGCATTTTTTTGTCTATTGAGTATCGTTAATTGTGAACAAATTAGGCGCTGGCAACTGCTACAAGATTGTATCTCGACCAAATAAGGCATCATTGGTTTCCGGGAAGTCAATATTCTGGTGCAGGCCACGGCTTTCTTTTCTCATCATGGCCGAACGGACAATCAGATCCGCCACCGTCACCAAATTTCTTAGCTCAATCATGTTTTTGCTGATCTTTCTTTCCCAATAACACTGATTGATTTCTTGCTGTAATAAAGTGATTCTTCGCTCGGCGTATTCAAGGCGCCGGTTGGAGCGCACGATTCCTACATAGTTCCACATCAATGTGCGGATCTCATCCCAGTTATGAGTGATAATTACTTCTTCTTCCTCTTCCTTGGCGAAACCCGGATTCCAAACCGGAATTTCCATCGTCGTATTTACCGCATCCCAATTTCGAGCTGCGTGTTCCGCTGCGCGGTGAGAAAAAACGGCGGCCTCTAAAAGCGAGTTGGAGGCCAGTCGATTTGAGCCGTGCAAACCAGTGTGAGCAGCTTCACCGGCGACGTAGAGATTCCGGATGTTCGTCAACGCATCGGCATCACTAACTACGCCACCGCAGGTGTAGTGGGCGGCAGGAACGACGGGGACCGGTCCCTTCGTGAGATCAAACCCAAATTTTTTACAAGTGGCGGTGTTGTGTGGAAAGTGGCTTAAAACGAACTCTTCCCCTTTGTGGGAGATGTCTAAGTAAACACAATCATCACCGCGTTTTTTCATTTCACGGTCGATCGAAAGTGCCACAATATCTCGCGGGGCTAATTCTTGTTTGGGATGATATTTTCCCATAAAACGTTCGCCAGCTTTATTTACTAGGTAGGCTCCTTCGCCTCGCAGCGCCTCGCTTAAGAGAGCGCTCTTGGCATCCGGATGATAAAGACAGGTGGGGTGGAATTGGATAAATTCCATATTTCCAACTCTGGCGCCCAACCGATGGGCCATGGCGATGCCATCACCCACAGAAATATCGGGGTTGGAGGTGTATTTGTAAACCTTACCGGCACCTCCGGTGGCAATCAAAGTGAATTTCGATCGCACAACCATGACCTGATTGTTTGTGATGTCGAGTAGGTAGGCCCCTAAGCAAGTTGCACCGAGCGCGGACCGAACCCGTTTCAGTTTGTGATCAGAAACCAAATCGATCGCAATTGTGTTGGTGAGAATCTGAATATTCGAATTTTCGCGCGCGCGCTTCAATAATGAATCCATGATTG
>CAYZLH010000533.1:0-2033 GCA_964478795.1 uncultured Bdellovibrionales bacterium
TGCTTGTAACTAAATCGTTGATGCTCTGTTCCCCACCACTGAGTGAGTAGAACCGCAAAATGACCGGCCCCAAAAACAAAAAATCCGACTAAAGCCCAAAGGCTCCGTCGGATTTTTGTGTTGGTGGACGCTAACGGGATCGAACCGATGGCCCCCTGCTTGCAAAGCAGGTGCTCTACCAACTGAGCTAAGCGCCCTTACCTGAAAGAGACCCAACCTTAGACGAACTTTGGCTAGGTTTCAAGATCGCAGGGGAGCAAATTCGCTTATTGTGCGCCTTGTTGAACTTGGAGCTTGTCCCGGATGGCTTCCAAAACCGGAGCCAAGGTCTTTTTGAGGTCTTTTCCCGAAGATCGATTGGAACTTAGGGCCTCGATCTTAGTTCCCACTTCAACCAAACCCGCCTGGCATGAGACCAATTCTTGCTCCTCAGCAGAGCGATAGCACTCGGCGCGTTTTTGAAAGGGGGCCGATTCGCATTTCTTGCGCTGCGATTCGCTGAGCACGCGACCACGAATGGAACGCAAGCAATCCATTCCCTGAACGGTGCTTTGATAGGTGAGTTTCAGGCAGGATTCCACGCTGGGTCCATGAAAGGGCTCGTCGGCAATGGCGCCTAAACATTCGAGATGTTGGAGAAAATCGTTCATCGCGCTACAGACAGACGCCGCCTTCGGCTGAAACACATGATTCTTCACCGCCTCGAGGCATTGTCCATAACGAGCAAATCCACCCCGTTGAATCTGGTATTGCGCGCTGTCGTCGTCGATTTTTACTTCTGTATCTTCTTCGGATTTAAAGGTGAGGCAGCTCTCTAAAACGCTGACGTCGATTCGATCTTTGTCACCAATGGCCCGCTCACAGCGTTGTCCGTGGCCTGCAGCTCGGCAATTCGCTAGCGCCTCTTTTCCACTTTGCCATTCTAGTTGTTCCGTTTGAATCGAATAGGCTTGCGCCGTCACGCCGAAAAGGAAACTGAGGAAAATTGAGCTCATCATAAAAACTCCCGTTCACTGGACTTTTCGGCAGAACAAGGAGTTTTCTAAACTATTGAAAATCTTTGGGCTGTAGGGAGTGTTCTAACAGCCATTTCACGTAATCGGATACGCCCGCCTCGAGACTCAAAAATGGTGCAGAATAACCAGCCGCCCGCATCTTTTGCATTTCGGCCTGGGTGAAATACTGGTAGGCCTTGCGGTATTGCTCGGGGGTGTCCATCCATTCCACGTCCATGGGTAATTTCAGCGCGGAAAATAGGGCTTCCATCATGGCGTAGAAGGTACGCGCCTCGCCCGTTCCGCAATTGTAGAGTCCGCTGGCGGGGCGTTTTTCCATGAGAAACTGGGTGAGCTTGATGATGTCGCTCACGTGGATGAAATCGCGACTTTGCTCGCCATCTTTTACCTTGGGGTGGTGGGAGCGAAAGAGCCGACACTTGCCCGTTTTTTGGATGTAACGAAAGGAATGCAATACGGCGCTGGCCATGGGCCCTTTATGGGATTCCCGCGGACCGTAAACATTAAAATATTTGAGGCCGTACCAGTGGGGTGGAGCATTTCCTTTGGCCACTTCCTCTTTGGCCCAGAGATCAAAGTCTTGTTTCGATTGTCCGTACGCATTGAGTGGCTTTAACTTTTCCGCCGTCTCCCACGAATCCGAAAATCCTTCATCGCCATTGCCGTAGGTGGCGCCGCTGCTGGCATACACCAAGGGCACGCGATGTTTCGCGCACCAATTCCAAATGGCTTTGGTGTAATCCACATTCCACTTTTGTAAAAAATCTTTCCGCGTCTCCGCAGTATCGGTGCACGCACCAATATGCAGCACCCATTCCACTTTATCACCGGGCTGGTAATACACTTGATCCTTGGGATCGGCAGAATAGCCTGGACCCATTTTTTCCAAAATTTTGGGAAAGTATTCACGATCGATGATTTTGTGCGGAAGTTCGGAGCTCTCTTGACCCTTGGACCAAGTCCCCAAATCCGCATCTAGCGAAGGAATGTTTTTTCGTTGGCGAAAGTGTTCGGGCT
>CAYZLH010000534.1:0-2033 GCA_964478795.1 uncultured Bdellovibrionales bacterium
GATTTTAATTTTGTGTGCAGATTTAGCCAGGAGTTTGGTCACCAGATTAAAAATCTATTAACATCACGCTACCGTTTTTAATTTTGTCGATAATTTCTTTGGAAACATCGGGATCCAAGGCGGGACATCCCCAGCTTCTCCCTGATCGCGGTGTTTCTTCGCTGACGTAATCAGCGGGATGTACAACAATTGCGCGTTCATAGGCGTTAGAGTTCGTGTTGCTAAGGCCTTCCAGGCGCATAGAGTAACCATGTTTGCCAATATAGGTGCCCAGCGTGCGATAAAAGCCTAAGGAGCTCTGTTTCGATCCCTCGACATTGGAGAAGCTGTCGGCATAGCCATCGTTGTTCTGATCGGAATTTAGGCCGTGGCTAGTTAAGTAACGATCTACTCGTTGGGTTTCCAAATCGAACAGGTAAAATCTACGTTTACTGGAGTGCTGGCGAAAATCGATGATCACGGCGTACCTGGTATTCGCAAAGTCACGAATATTGGTTTGGTAGTAACGTTCCATTTTATCGTAGGTGGCCTGGCTCATGCCCCAACTGGATTGAAAGGCGGGAAAGCTAAATCGTTTCCCCTGGACGGGTGGAGGAGTCGGGGATTTTGGTGCAGGCTTCCCGTCTACCGGAGCGTTTAAGTCTTGTTCGCTACATTTCGCCTCAGTGCAATTTTCATCTAACTCCTGCGAGGCCGCAGGAGGGGCACAGGAGTATAGAATCGGCAGGAGCAGTAGGGCTAGGGCAATATTGTTGGTCTTCATACATAGAAAATCGGAAGACGAAGGAATAGAATGAGGAAAGTAAGAAGATTATTGCCACCTAACAAGGTTGGGTATGAAACTTCTCGAAACCGAACAAAAGTGCGAAGGGAATTACGCATGTGGAAATTCTTAGCTTTTTCTCTGCTATGTGTGCCCGTTTTGGCCTTTGCCTGGGATCCAGGAAAGTTTCAGAAGCCGAAAGAAGAAGAATTGCGTAAGCGCCTTTTGCCGCTTGAGTATAAAGTTACGCAGAATTCCGCTACTGAACCCCCCTTCGAAAATAAATACAATTCGGAAAAGCGGGACGGAATTTACGTAGATATTGTTTCCGGCGAGCCACTATTTAGCTCTTTGGAAAAATACGATTCTGGTACGGGCTGGCCGAGTTTTTGGCGTCCGTTAGTTCCGGAGCACATTGTGGAAAAAGAGGATCATTCCCTGTTTTCTAAGCGTATAGAGATCCGCTCTAAGTATGGCGATAGTCACCTTGGGCATGTTTTTGATGACGGACCGAAACCCACGGGCAAGCGCTATTGCATGAACTCCGCAGCCCTGCGTTTTATACCGAAAGAAGATTTGGCGAAGGAAGGGTATGGGCAGTTCGTAAAACTATTTGAAAAAGGCCAAGAAGAGTTTCAAAAGGCAGTTTTTGCCGGTGGCTGTTTTTGGTGTCTTGAGCCTCCTTTTGATGGATTAAATGGCGTAATTTCTACTACCTCTGGATATGCGGGTGGAGAAAAATCCAATCCAACCTACGAAGAAGTTTCTAAAGGGGGTACCGGTCATCTGGAAGTGGTGCAAGTGACCTTTGATCCGAAAAAGGTTTCTTACGAGGAACTCCTCGAAGTTTTTTGGCGCAACATTGATCCATTCGATGCCCAAGGGCAATTTTGTGACAAAGGCCAGCAGTACACTTCGGCTATTTTTGTGAATGAGAAAGAGCGAAGCCTAGCGGAAAAATCAAAGGAAAAGTGGGAGAAAAAGTTAGGGAAGAAAATTGCTACCACGGTCCTAGCCGAAAAAGCATTCTATCCCGCGGAAGATTACCATCAGGACTACTATAAAAAGAATCCGGTGCGTTATAAATTCTACCGTTATCAATGCGGACGCGATCAGCGATTGAAAGAGGTTTGGAGCAAAGCGAAATAGAACGTTGAGCAGAGTTTTCCGCGCCTACTTTCCTTTGCTTTCTCGAATATTCCCTTCTACGCTTTTCCCATTAGAATTTTTTTCCTCCTCGTGCTGCTTTGTCCAGGCTTGGCTTTGGCCG
>CAYZLH010000535.1:0-438 GCA_964478795.1 uncultured Bdellovibrionales bacterium
CGCGAATTCTTTTTTTTGTCGCAGGGTTTTCCACCCAGCAAAGTTCTTCAGGCACATTTTCATAAAATCGTTTGTGCACTTCGCAGATTCCATTTGCAGTAAGTACTCGTCCCTGAAGGGCTCCAGCATCAATCCAGCGTTGCACTTCAATATGCGCCTTAGCTTCTAGCTGCAAATTTCTCGTTGAGCTGTCTTTGCTGAAGTCGTCTTTTAGGGCGCGCTCAATTTCTATGGGGTGAGTATTATGACCTTCAATCAAATTGCTATAATAGCAGTTCATGGACCGCACGAGATCAGCCAGTGAGTGGACGATAGTTTGAGGTAGGCTGCGCTTAAAGCCAGAAGATTTTGCGGCAAGTTCCAGCGACATATCCGTGAGGGTGGTGCGATATTTTGAGGTGCTACCCAAAATGAGTGGCTCCATTTGAGCGACAGATT
>CAYZLH010000535.1:448-2025 GCA_964478795.1 uncultured Bdellovibrionales bacterium
GCGATCCTCGATCGTGGAAATGTCCGCTTTTTTGCCTTTTTTTAGTTTACTCATTTGTTTAATAATAACATGAATTTATGTGCATTTTGTAGATAAAAATGTCCGTCAGGATGTCCGGTTAAATGTCCGGTTAAATCAAGGGGTTATGGGGGTATTTGGGGCTTCTACCGGAATCTCACTCAAAAAATACCTAGCACACGGTTTTCAGTTTCTGTCTGGCGGTCAAAAGGGTCTACAATTTGAAAAACTCTATCCCTCTGCTTAAATGCAGCTGCGTACTCACCAAAGCCAGCTGGCGAATCGAATCGTCCAAAGAGAATTCACTTCGAGTTCTACCTAGCGAACGCTCTAATTGCCGTTCGAATTGATCCGAATTAAATTCTCGGTACAACTTCCAACAATCGATAATTCTTTCGGCACTATTTAGAACATGATCGGGATGAGGCAGAAAATGCTTTTTTGCCTGATTAACCGTTTTATTAGCCGGCAACAGATTCCATAGATCGTTATTTCTCCAAATCGCATAGGGAATTGCGTGATCGATTTCATAATCTGCCTTCAGCTTTTTCCCAGTCCATACACAATGTCTAATTTTACTTCTAATCAAATTGCGAACAATTGCTGTATCTCGTTTATCGGAATAGTCAGTCTGATAGAGCATTTTAAAAATTTCCGCTGCGGGTCGCGAAGGTTCATATTTTTCCGTGGTTTGCTCGACCCATTCCACAATTAGACTTTTTTCAATCCAGTGATGAAATAGCCGAATTTGCCGCCACATATCCGCGGGAACTTTAATCCCCTTCAATTTATACCATCGATTTTTCCAGCCAATGGTGGTTTCCACTATAAATGCATTTCTTCCTTGAAAGATGGGGGTCTTCCCTCCACCAGCGTAGCGAACGGGTTGCTCGTTAATAGTTTTCGCAATTTCCCTTATGACACGGATTACTTCAGGCGCGGGGTTTGTGGACTCATAGTTTTCTATGACGTCTCTCGGATTCGGAAACGTTTTAAAAAGTGGCTGTACAAAACGAGCAAAGGCCAAATCATTGTTAGTGGTTTGGCGAATGCCTTTGTGTATCGGAGCCCAGTAATACCTGAGCCAAGAAAGAGCCAGCCTTTCCAAAGGCACAATTACAAAATCAAGATTGGGATCCCAGATTACGGTGTGACTTTCAGTTCTCGCTAAGTCACAAAGCGCGCGAAGAAGTGCAAGTTTGTAGGTGGCAGTTTTATTGTCATTGGTAATAACGTCTTGAATTCGAGCGATTCCGTCTTTTTTTTCGATCCCTAATTTTTCCGCTACAAGCGTATGCCATAATTTTCCCTGGGTCTCTCTTTCCTCGATAAGAAGAACTTTCCCGCCAAGTGATTCGATAAGCTCGGCTATTTGAGAAGGAGAAAATTTGGTAAAAAGCCTGCCGCGATCTTCAGCATCTGTTGAGGGACCTCGGTAGGACAGGATCAATCTCCCGCCCACCTTAAGGACACGTAGTAGGTTCAACACGGCACTAACAATTTCACCTTCTGTCAGGTGCATAATCACCGCATTGCAAAGTAGATTGGAAAAGATGTCA
>CAYZLH010000536.1:0-2020 GCA_964478795.1 uncultured Bdellovibrionales bacterium
TTCCCCAAAATAGCCACCCATTGGCAAAAAATAAATTTTGATAGAAACCAATGACATGGAAAATGTGAAATTTAAATACAGATTGCCCATTGCTCACCACGGCTTCCATCTGTGGATTGAGTGGCATTTTACTTAAAACAAAAAAACTCCACACATAAGTGAGACAGATAAGCAAAAACGGTAAGACCAAAAGTTTTAAAATTTTTTTCTGCGGCCGGAGAATGAATGAGGCAGCCAAAAAAGCTAAAGAAGATTCGCGAATGAGAATTGCTGAACTTACGGTTAGCAAATACGCAAAGAAACGACTTTTCACAAAAAGAAATAATGCAGCAATTCCGAAGAGGCTGGTGGCGATGATCGGTTGATTGTGCGCCGAATAGTCTTGAAAATAGCGATTCCCCAGTACTCCCAGGAGAAAGAGTACTGCAGGCAAACATCCTACCGTCCGAGCGATCAGCCATGGTAGAGCCACCAAGAATCCGGTCGAAAAAAGTAAACCCACAGCCCGAGCCGTAAGAGCGGACGCACCGAATGCCTGAAAAGCGAGCCAATTCAATACCGGCCAGCCAGGTGGATGTCCAAAGGAAAAGAGAGGCCATTGAAAGATTCCCTGTGAGAGACCAAGGGGGGAGGCGTAGTACTGTTCGTCATTGAAGAGGGGCTGAAACAGCCACTGCCACTGTTGTTGCCAATGAAAAACAACAGCACAGCTCACGATCAGAGCTAAGAATAAACTTTCTGAATTAAGCCGAGGCCGAATCAATGGCGAGTGCTCCCTTTTCGTTATTCTCTTGGCGGGTTCTGAGAAACGCAAGGACTACCTCTATAACCGTCTGATACTACTAGAAATTTTTCGCTGGATGATTTCCTAGGCGGCCGCAATGACGCTTGAAATTGCCAACGAGGTCCGTTATAGTGCGCAGCACAATTTTAGCTCTTGAAGAGCGAAGGGAGACCCCAATGATTCTTTCTATTTTATTCACGGTAGTCAGCTTAGCTGCCTCGGTATCGACAATTACCGATTGTTCTCTAAAGGGATGGGACGCTTCCCGCGCGGTCTCCAAAGACCACTTGAAAATTGTTCGCTTCCAGCAAACTAAGCAGTGCGCCGCGGCCTTTTATATCTCGCCAAAAGATCCAAAAATCAGTGATGGATTTCGATCTGAACTGAAAGATCCAAACTATTCGCGGGCTGGGACTACACTTTCCTATGAATTCACGACCCTCATTCCCGGGTCCTTAAAGAATGTAAAAAAATCTCGCTTAGTGATTGCCCAGTGGCATGATGCCAAAGTTGAGGGAGTCGATGTGCAGCGGCCACCATTTTCGATCCGTCTCGTTGATGGCAATTTTGTATTTCCCCTTTTTAACGAAGAAATCTACCGCCAAAATCCCAAAGGGTTAGGAAAAAATTTGGCCACGATCCCAATCTCCTACGGACGTTGGATTAAGTGGAAAGTGGTCGCCACTTGGAGTGCCTCGACAAAAGGAAGACTACAGGTGTGGATGAATGGGAAGCGAATTATTTCTTACACTGGTGAAATCGGATACCCTGCTGACATCTGGGCGCCATATTTTAAAATGGGTGCCTATACTACGAAAGATTTCAGCGCGCCGATCACTATTTATCACACGAACTATCGACGACGTGAATTAAATTAGGCTTTAGCGTTTGCTCGTGGATCGAGCAATAGCCAATGAATCCAAATCCAGATGGCCGCCCAGTAGTGAATATTGATGGCGTCTAATCGTGCACTCCAATAGTGAGTGATTACTTCCGGTGAGCTTACGTAAATCAGGGCCAAGTAAACGCCAAGAATCCATTTCCATCGCGTGAGTTTATTCGCTAAAATTTGCACGATTGGGAAGAGTAAAAAGATAAAATAGTCTTTCCACACGATATGCGACAAAAATATTAGGGAAAATCCCACGGCCGCTGTTGAATCGAGCGGCAGCTTTCTTTGGATAGCTTTTCGCCAACTAAAAAATAGTAGTACGCCTGCAATTCCAAAAAAACCAA
>CAYZLH010000537.1:0-2018 GCA_964478795.1 uncultured Bdellovibrionales bacterium
CGCAATGAGTATTTTGCGGAATATGCAGGTGGGCACGGGCTACCCTTGGAACCCCGCACTGCTCCAAGCTGAAACCGTCGCTTCCTTTCCTGCCAGTTACTATTTACTACCGCTGCATAAAGCGGAGTTTTTTTCCGAAAATCAGAAAAAGCTTTTGCCGCTTTCCGAACTAGATTTTTGGCGCGAGCAAAAAATTGGACTGCTGCGGAATCAGAATCACCCGAAATTCGTGGAACGTTTAGATTTTACCAAAACTCAGCTGGCCCGAGCTTATGCCTTTCAAACTTTATTACAAACATCCCGCAGTCTCCCACTATTTCAACTCATCGGCAAAGGCACTCCTACTTTGACCTATGGAGAATATCAGGCGCCCGCACATTTCGCCTTTCGCGAAAAGGATGCCCAAGACTTCTCACGACTGCGGGGCGACGGAGATGGCACCGTGCCCTTGGAATCTGCGCATTTGCCAAATGAGATGGTGGAAAAAATTCACTTTACTCAATATCCTCACGATAAAGTTTTTCTCGACCCCGATTTTTTAGCCAATTTTACCAAATGGAAGGAAACAAAATGAAGTTAGTATTGATTCGTCATGGTGAAAGTACTTGGAATAAAGAAAATCGTTTCACCGGTTGGACAGACGTGGACCTTTCAGAAAAAGGATTGCAAGAAGCCCGTGACGCCGGGAAGTTACTGAAAAAAGAGGGCTACGATTTTGATATAGCGCATACGTCTGTATTAAAGCGGGCCATCCGCACCCTCCACTTAGCCTTAGATGAAATGGACCGCTTGTGGTTACCAGTGCAAAAAACTTGGCGCCTCAATGAACGTCATTATGGAGCCTTGCAGGGACTCAATAAGGCTGAAACGGCTGCGAAGTATGGCGAACAACAAGTACACATTTGGCGTCGATCCTATGATGTATTGCCACCCCTTTTAGAAGAAAACGACGAACGCCATCCAGCGAAAGATCCTCGCTATGCAGGTCAAAAGGATCTCCCCAAGGGCGAGGCCTTGAAACATACCGTCGATCGGATGCTCCCTTATTGGAATGAAACCATTGCTCCCCAGGTAAAGGCCGGGAAACGAGTGTTGATCGCCGCCCATGGAAATTCGCTGCGAGCCCTCGTAAAACACCTCGATCAGATGAGTGAGGCGGATATCATGGAATTAAACATTCCCACGGGCATCCCCTTGGTGTATGAACTAGACGGCCAATTAAAACCCACAAAAAAGTATTATCTTGGCGATGAGGCCGCGATTAAGGCGGCTCAAGAAGCCGTGGCCAAGCAAGGAAAGAAAAAATGAAGTCCCGTCCCACAGCGAATTTCAAAAAAAGAGGCCCGTCGAGCGATCGCGGACCACGCACGGACCGTGGACGTGGTTCCTTTGGTCCCAAAAAAGAAAGTCGCTGGGGACGTTCCGAACGCCCTGCTGGAGATCGTGGCGATCGCGGTGATCGACCAGAACGCCGTGAGCGCAGTGATCGTGGATTCCGCGACGACCGCGGACCGAGCAAAAGTCGTGATTTCCGCTCGGGCGACCGGGGAAAACCCTTTGGCGATGGCCCTCGCTCCGATCGAGGCCCCCGTGCCGACCGTGGACCACGCCCAGATCGTGGACCGCGCACGGATCGCGGACCTCGGCGAGAAGGCTCCTTTGGTCCCAAGCGAAGTTTTCGCGGCCCCGGAGAAAATCGTGGCCCAAGACCCTTTAGTGGCGGCGGCGGTTTTCGTGGTCCCCGTGAGGACCGGTCCGAGCGGCCTGGTTTCGGCGGCCCAGTTCCCCAAGCCGAGGGCGCTTCCGTAGACCGTGAGGAAAAGAAGTTTCGCCCCCATTTGGCCGATGATGAAATGCGCTATTTGGGCGCCAATTCCTGCTTAGCTGTTTGGAAGTTTCGTCCAAAAGATGTAATCCGCGTTTATATCCAGAAAGATCTTTCCGATAAATACGCCGAACTTTTGGAATTTTGTGCCAAAAACAAGAAGAGCTATCATCTCGTGAGTGCCGGAGAACTG
>CAYZLH010000538.1:0-2014 GCA_964478795.1 uncultured Bdellovibrionales bacterium
GCTCAAGAAATCGGCATTAACAACCTGATCAATTGGAAAGTAGGCGAGTACGCCGACTACAATTTGGAAGGTATGGGAATGGAGCTGGGCAAAATGAAGAAGTATGTGGCCAGCGAGCAAGGCAACGCGATCTGGATGAACCAAGATATGTCGGGCGGAATGTTGGGCGACCAAAAAGTGGAAGCTTTGATGGACCGTGCTACCGGCCAAGTTTTGGAAATGCGCCAGAACGGCAAAAAAGTAGATGTTCCGAAAGATGAAATCGAAATCATCGATCAAGAAACCACCACGATCACTGTTCCAGCGGGAACGTTCGACGTGATTCACATCACTGCAAAAAGCAAACAAGCCAAGAAAATCGAAGTATGGGCCAACCCACGTGACATCGCTCTCGATGGTGCTGCGCAAATGTACATCGAATCTGGCTTCTTGCCGATCACCATGAAACTTACGGGTTTCGGCGGACGTTAATTTCCGCGCGCGAAACTACAAATAAAAAAGCCGGGAGGATTCCCGGCTTTTTTTTGCCCTTTTTTTGTCGAGGCGCTTTTACTTAGCCGAACTAGCTGGCGCTGGAACTGGCACCGCCCCGCCGCTCGGAGGAGCGATAGCCCCTGCAGGAGGCGCGATCGCAATGGGTTTCGCTTCCGATGAAGTTTCCGGCGGCGAAATCGACGACGGCACTAAATTAAAGCTATCGGATGTAGGTGCGCTCGAATCGAATCCCCCGCTGGCCATTCGTTCTTTGCGGCGCGCTTCGGCCTCAGCCATCTCTTGTTCGGTGATGTCGTAGAAAATCGTGAAGCCGGCGAAGATGCGGTTCGGATTTTTGATCAAGCGGCGGTTGTAGTTCTGTAGCTTTTTGTATTTCATTTTGCGGCCGTAAACTTCATCGGCGATGCCGGCGAGAGTGTCGCCTTTTTTAATCAAATACGAATGCGCCAATTGCTCAGGTGAGAAACTGGTGGTGGGAGTTTCGTAGGTCAGGCTCATGCCCACTCGCAGCTGGTTTACCGATTTCAATTTACCGCGGTTCCACTCTTGCAAATCTTTCCAGCGGTCCACATCGCCATAAATCGTGAAGGCAATTTTCATCAAAGTGTCGCCAGCTTTCACAGTATAAGCGGCGGTTTCACCGGTGGTGGTTACGCTTTCTTCCGCCGTGGCCTCGGCTTCGGTTAGGTCAGCAAAGGGATCAGAGGGTTGGTTGGCGGTTTCCACTGTGCTTGAGAAGTCTTCGGCAGCGGTTAGATTCTCAGCGGGGGCAGATTCGCCCATGGGAGTTTCTTCAGCGGCCAGCATATCTTCGGGGATGCTACCTACCGCATCGGCGCCAGACTCGGCGGCCCCATATTCCGAATTTCCTTCGTTGGAACTGGTGGGGGAAGAACTGCAGCTAGAAAAGGCACCGATGAGTGCCAGAACAAGAAAAAGAGAAATTGGACGACCACTTCGCATGATGCATCTCCTCCGTGAGCGCATTTCGGCAAATCTACCGAATAACTCTATGATAAAAGGAAATTTCTCCAAACGCCACAGGGCATCCATGCGTGTAGAGCAGTATTCGCGGGTATACTACCTGCTGGCGGATAGTTTGGCGTTGGCGAGTGGGAGAAAGAACTCTCGTTGGTCGAGTTTTTCCAAGATTTGTTGGGCGATGAAATCGAAATCTTCGGGTTTGGCCACGAAGTCGAGTTCGTCGGAGTCGATCACCAACAATTTACCGTTATCGTATCGGCCGATCCATTCGTCGTAATACCCATTGAGGCATTTGAGGTAATCCAGCGGAATCTTTTGTTCGAAATCACGGCCGCGTTTACGAATTTGTTGTTCCAGTTTCGACACGGATTTTTTCAAATAGATCATCAAATCTGGGGGCGGCAAGTGTTTGATCATTTCTTGATAGAGATCGCGGTAATTTAAATAGTCGCGCTTCTCCATCTTGCCGCTTTCAAACAAGTTGCGGGCGAAGATGTGGCAATCTTCGTAGATCGAACGATCTTGAATGGCGCTG
>CAYZLH010000539.1:0-1709 GCA_964478795.1 uncultured Bdellovibrionales bacterium
AAATCATCTCCTCACCGGCTACGACACGACTTGGACTGGCGAGGGTGAAATCGCTGCATGGGAGCTTGCGTCTGGTTTTCCTAAGAACCTATGGATCGGTTACGTTTATCCTCCGATGACATTCACGATAGGACTTTTCATTGCCCCATTGAGAACCTGTGCCGCATTCCGAAGAGGACTAGGGAAGAACAATATCTATAAAATCCAAATTACGAGAGAAAAGTTAGAAAAGATGAAGGTGAAAGAATTACAGAAGCTTCTAGGGGTCGATTAAAATCCCTGCATTTTTAGACAATAAAAAAGAGCTGGCCATATAGCGCCAGCTCTTTTGCTTCAATAGTGGGCGGGTGACAAGGGTCATTGTTCGGGGTAATTTAATTACTTAGATGCTTCTTTTAAATACTTCTTTCTTGCGATCTCGGGCTCCTTCAATGGCCCAGATCATAACATACGACCTGGACCTGTTTTGCCCGGCTAGGGCACGATGCCATGCAAACAACTTTTATTTTTCTTATCCCTCGTCAAATGCCTTCTGCCAGAAGATCAAAAACCAAGCGGATGCGCAGATTTGTTTTTAGTTCACGGTGCGTCACCAGCCATGATTCAATGCTGATAGGCTCGAATGCCAAACAGGGGTTTTCGAGTTCTGGATAAGCCTCGCCGACCTCGGTCGGAAACATTCCAATGCCAAAGCCTTGACGGACAAGTTCGAGGGACAGTGTTGTACTCGACGTCGAAAAATTGAAATTCGCTATCGTTAGATTTACGCCACGTGATGCCATCAATCCAAGCCGTAATTCCGGATTATCGAAACCGACATACGATAGTTTTTCTAGACCAGCGAGCGACTTCGGACGGCCAACTTCGTCTAGGTACTCTTTTGAAGCGAAAAGATGTGCCCTAAGGATTTTTACCTGAGGCTCGCAAAGACAAAAAATCCCAACTCTCCTCTCGGAGCCTCTTCGTAATTCTTCTTTTTCTCCAGGTAAATTCGTTGCAAAGTGGTATTTTTTCCGCCATAGCTTTTGTGCTGGGAAATCTCTTTTTCTTAAGTTTGGCCAGCATACTCAAGAATCCAGCTGCTTTCATCCCCGTGATGAAAGGGGGGCTAATTCTTATGCTTCCTTGGATTCTTGAGTGAATTTACCTGGAGAAAGCTAGATCCTGCAAAAATCTCCAGCTACTTCCGCCGCGTTTTTTTACGGACTTATTACTTTCACTGAAATCTATCGTGCCGCGCTCAATCCGGCGTGCCTGGCGTTCCGCTTTGGAGCTTCTGTTCGTCGCCCTACCCAAAGTACCCGTAGCAATTCCCATGCGATGGCGCGTGTCCCTTGTGCCAATTGAACCCGGATCCTGTCGTCTCTCCTCCACTTGAGCAAGTGGTGCCTTATTTCACGGTCCAGACGGATTTGATTAGCAGAAGTAAATCAGGAATAATATATGAAGATGAATTTACCCGGAGAAAATGAAGATTTGTGCAAGGGCTCATTAAGGAGTGATGGGATTTTTTTGTCTTTATCTCCCTCAGGTAAAATTCCTTCTCTAGTCAAGGGGTGTAAGGTCTTGAATTAATTCATAAAATAATTCATTTTAAAATTGCGCTATAATTTATCTAACCTATTGATTATTCTTGAATTAATTCATTAAATAATTCATTATAAAATACATGCCCAAAGCCCCTAAGTTAAACATCGAGCAGGTATGGA
>CAYZLH010000539.1:1719-2000 GCA_964478795.1 uncultured Bdellovibrionales bacterium
TTGCGCTCAGGAGCGAAAGGGGGGGGCGAGCTGGCAAAGATATTAGGAATCAGTCAACCGGCCTTTTCGCTTCTTGTTAAGGCTCATAAAGATGAATTATTTATCACCGGTAAAACAAAAAGCGCCAGCTATGCCCTGCCAAGACAAATTACGGGTTTACCCCGTCGGCTAGTTGTTTATGCTATCGATTCCAATGGCAAAGGAACTAAAGCGGGAATCTTAACTCCCATTTATCCTGGAGATTCCTTTCACTGGGAGGGAGCGGGAGAAAGTAAGTTTTA
>CAYZLH010000540.1:0-1996 GCA_964478795.1 uncultured Bdellovibrionales bacterium
ATTAAAATCGTTGCCGCAGAATAACCAACGCTGGGAGCGCATGAAAGAGAATCTAAAGATGGCTTTCATTGCCCTCTCGCTCAACAAACTTCGCACGGCCTTGGCCACATTAGGAATCGTGATCGGCATCGGTTCGGTGGTGGCCATGGTGGCGGTGGGAAAGGGCGCTCAAGCGACTATCCAACAGCAACTTTCCTCCCTCGGCACTAACGTGCTGACGATTTGGCCCATCAATCCCCGCTCCAATCCCAACATGGCCGGCGGTCGAGCATTACGAAAATTTAGCTTGGAAGATCTAGATGCCATTCGGAAACTGATCCAGCCCGGCAGTCCGGTGGAGAGTGCCGGCGCGCTAGTGAATGGGAGCGTACAGGTTTCCTATGGCTCCAAAAATATAAATACTCGGGTGGTGGGTGCGACGTCCAGTTATCAAACCATGCAAAACGCCACGCTCACCGTTGGTCACTTTTTTTCCGATGCGGAAGATCTAGGTCGCCAGCGCGTGGTTTTACTCGGGCAAACGGTGGTAAAAAATCTGTTTGGCGAGGCGTTTAATCCATTGGGCTCCATCGTAAAAATCAACCGGGTAGAATTTCGGGTAATTGGCGTGTTGGCACCCAAGGGCAGCACAGGCTTCCAAGATGCCGACGATCAAGTTTTGGTGCCGATCCGTACCACCATGTACCGAGTGTTGGGCAAAGCCTTCGTGGACAACCTTTCCGTGAGCGTGCGCGATGATTCCATGATTGCCGATGCCACTCAGGAAGTCGAACAGTTGCTGCGCTCCCGCCGTTCCTTAAAGCCCGAAGAAGAAAATGATTTTAACGTGATGAGTTTGAATGAAATTCGCGATGCCGTGAATAAAAGCACCGCCGCCATTTCCTCTTTGCTCGCCGCCATTGCTTCCATCTCGCTCCTGGTGGGTGGGATCGGAATTATGAACGTGATGTTAGTGAGCGTGAAAGAACGCACGAAAGAAATTGGCTTACGCAAAGCCCTAGGAGCACGCAAGAAAGATGTGCTCTTTCAATTTTTGGTGGAATCCGTGGTGATTTGTTTGATCGGTGGCTGTATCGGACTCGTGGTGGGATATTTACTCTCCTATGCCGCGACTTCGGCCTTTGGCTGGAAATCTGTGGTGCCCTTGAATGCCGCAATTCTCGCCTTTTTCTTTTCCGTTTTTGTGGGAATTCTTTTTGGCATGTGGCCGGCTAAACAGGCCTCGAACCTGTCACCCATTGAAGCTTTACGTTACGAGTGAGGAGTAAAATGAAACTGCAAGATAGAGCCCGCCGATACTTAAAAGCCCAAAGCACAGTGCTCCATTGGTTGGGAGCCCGCACCACGCCCTACGGATTTTATGTGCCCTACCGGTATGCGAAATCTATTCAAAAAAAGGGCGACTTTTCTTATGGTTGGCTGAAAGAAAAACTCGACCAGAGCCGAGCTACTTTTGAAACTTGTTTGGCCGATCTTCGCCCCTACTTTCCCCGCTTCGCGGAATTTCAAAAAGAGAATCCTCAGAACAAAAACCAGCCACGATTTAACAATCAATGGTTCTCCGGACTCGATGCTGCCATTGCCTACGGCTTTGTGAGAAAATTCAAACCTTCTTACATTTTAGAAATTGGTTCTGGTCACTCCACGCGGTTCATGACTCAGGCCATTCGCGACGAAGGATTGCAAACGCACTTTCATTCCATTGATCCAGTGCCGCGCCGGGAAATCGACGAAATCTGTTCCGAGATCACCCGCGCTCCGGTGGACCGCGTTCCAGTCAGTGAATTTGCCAAACTACCAAGCACCGCAGGTGAAGACAACATGATCGCCATGATCGTTTCAGGGGACTTGAAGGAAGGCTCAAGCGTTGACGGATTTTGGGATTCCAGCCACGGGCGGAGATCTGTCAATTGGCCGCGCCCCGCTTCAGGTCCAATACTGGAAGCGGATTCAGTCCCGATAAGATATGTCTTCAGCCCCAGTTTATCCGCAGGGA
>CAYZLH010000541.1:0-1984 GCA_964478795.1 uncultured Bdellovibrionales bacterium
AGGGCGAAAGGCATTTTCGTCAAGATTTATGGACCTTTGCCTTCAGCTTTTCTCGAAGTCCCCGAAAGAAATCAATGGCATAGGTTGACGCGCTGCTTAGGGATAGAAAGACGGAAATATACATGAGCCAAGTCCCTACCAGTTGAGTGGGAAACACCTCAAACAGGGGCACATGAACGATCAAGAACGGAATGGCGATCATCTGAAGGGCGGCCTTCCACTTTCCCCCGGAGCCGGCGGCAATGATGACCCCCTCGGCGCTCGCCAAGGCCCGGAGTGAGGTGATGCCCATCTCCCTGCAGATTAGGACCATTACTAAAAAGGGGTGAATGCGATCCAATTCCTGCAGCATGATCAAGGTAGACACCACCAAAAACTTGTCGGCTAAGGGGTCCATGAGTTTTCCAAAGATCGTCACGGATTGATAGGCTCGGGCTAGATAGCCATCGAACCAATCGGTAATTGCCGCCAATGAAAATACTACACAGGCGATCACGTCACCCTGCAAGGTCTTCCAGGTGAGAAAGTAAACAACCGCTGGCACCGTCGCCATTCTTAGTAGCGTCAGGCGATTAGGCGGCGTATCGAAGGTTAGGGCGTCAGTCTTTTGCATCTATCTTCCCTCTTTTAGAAAAAACTCAAAGCCGTATAAGTGGCGAATGCCAGCAACAAGGCAACCGGCAACTTTCCGCCCTTTTCTTTCTCGATCAATAATGCGCTTACGAAAATTGCGGTAAAAATAAACAGAGCTGGAAAATGTAAAGATACTGTATTTGTGTCGAGGGTGAAGCTGAGAAAGAACGAAGCGATCGCCGGCAACAATAATACGTTCAATACGCAAGCATGAGAAATACTTGAGATGGCCATAGCCTTCCATGAAGTGCCTTCGCGAGGAATAAAGATGGATCGGATTAACATGGGGGAGTAAAGGGCTAGGGCTACGAAGTGTGTCCCCATCTGAAAAGCGCTAAACTTTTCTTTTTGTAGCCAATATTGCAAATGAGAAATTAAGGGGAAAGCAGAAACTACGGCAATAAAGAAAAATCCGATAGCCATGCAGCTAATTGCCAAAATGGGAAAAATGCCCTCAGAGGATTCCACCAACGACTCCCGCGCGAAGGCTCGTTCATAATATTTCCACTCACTGGAAAAACGGCGAAAATAAAAGCCGTAAGCCACCAATAGGAGGAGCAAAACCACGCCCTCCATCCAGCGAATTTCCAAATTTAGGCAGGCATAAATAAAAACTACAGTGGCTAAAAGTAAAAATACTGGACTGGTAATCGTGCGTACACGAAAAAAAGTGAGTGGCCCAGAAATCAAGAGAAAGCCAAATCCAAGGCTTAAACCTACGACATTGCCACCGATCGCCGTGCCGAGTAAAAGATTTCCCGCATGCTCGGAGTCAGGCAAAAAAAAGAAACAGGCCAGCGAAAAGGCGAGGATCGGTAAACAAAGCGCCAGAGCCCAGACTGTTGCTGCTAATTTTTCCCAGCCACCAATCCAGGCGATGGGATCCTTTTCCGTCGGGATTGTGGGGTCTTGTTTGCGGCTTTGATCCCAGGCCTCTAACACGGGAGCAAGTCGTTTCATGTTGGCCGAAGCCAATTCAGAAAACAAAACAAGCAAGCCTAAACTGAGTATACCTGTTAGCATATTTGGAAACGGTTTCCCTCACCAAGAATAGTACACGCCTTAGCCAGTTTCTGTTAAAATTTTCCTATGCAAAAGGAAGAATTCCGGGAAGTTCCACGCTTTCCCTTGCCCAAAGAAAAAATTAAATTTCTATTTGAAGATCAGGAAAAAGTATTCGCCGTCCGCGATCTTTCGCTCAAAGGATTAGGAATTAGTTTATTAGAGTTTGGGGACTCTTTATTTTTCTTAGAGGGTGAAGTGTATCCGGCCGAATTGCGCCTGGAGACCGTACCCAATTCGGTGCGTTTACGATGTTCGCGACTCAGCGCTTGGTCGGTGGGTTTTGAAT
>CAYZLH010000542.1:0-1960 GCA_964478795.1 uncultured Bdellovibrionales bacterium
GGCCGCAAAGATACTCCCACCTACGGCATGACCCACACGATCTACCTCGATGAACAGTTTAGCCAGTTGGCCATTGTGCCTCCTGGAGTGTGGAACGGCTTCAAAGGATTGGGCGCCACTAGTTCCATCGTTGCCAACTGCGCCACCGAGCCCCACGATCCGCTGGAGATCACTCGCCGGCCTCACAACGATAAAGAAATTGGCTACAACTGGGAAACGAAGCACGGGTAATCGAATAAAGTAAATTTGTCACGCCTATGGACCATTGCGGCAGATAGTGTTTATTTGTTCGACCGCTCTTGGTGAAAAATCTGAGATCTTGAGAGGACATTCTATATTCCTCGTTTTCCCGTATACCCACTGCGGGCTAGTCCAAATGTTTTTTACTGAGCCAATAACGCTCACCGGATTTCCAAACTGAACGATTTGAAAGATCGACCAGACAAGGAAAATAGATTTCGACAATTGATGTTCTGTGTTTTTAAAAATTCGGGCATCCAAAAGTGATCCCATTGTCCAGAGTCCATGGAAATACAAAAGCAAGGCCGAGGGAATCAAGTAGATTACGTATCTAGGCGCCCATAATCCTCCCTTCCACTCCGAAGCCTTAAAAAGCACGATGCTGAGTAGAATAAGTAAAAATACTTGCGCAAGCAGTAGACGACTGGCCAAGTTACGAATAGCTGAATAGCCAACCAAGATACATAAAATTGGAAATGAGAGCAGTAGACTATAATTACTTTCGTGATGAAAAGTCTTACCGAAAGCAGTTACAAGAGATCCGCGGTAATTTTTCCAAGTAAACCATTCTTTCCCATAGTCCATTGGCGGAATGCTACGGAAATACCAAGCAACAATCAGAAAGCATACGAAGGTTAAGATCGCAGAAAAGTAGAAAAATCGAACGCTTCTCTCCTTTAACCACCAAAATAAAAACAACTGAATCAATGTAATTGCAATGGACGAAAATGTTACAAACACCAGTAGAATTGAAATAAACCCATAGAGCGCGGTAATACATTTACTGCGGCCAAATAGCGAAGCATCAAAAATCAATAGTCCTTGCACTAGAGTTAAGAACAGCCATAGTGAATATGCTCGATCCTCTATTGCATATTGAGATGCGAAAGGATTTGATTGCGCAAAAAGCGCAATACCGAGACCAATCAATAGAACACACCAAGATCTTCTTCCATATAACCGCTTAAAAATACCGACGGCCCAGAGAAAAATTGTAACCGTCGAAAGTGCCCAAAATACGATACTAGGAACCCTTTGAAAGAGCCTCAGGTTCCAATATTCATGCGCTCGAAAGTCCCAAAGAGATAACCAAAATCTAGAAACCATGTAATAAAGTGGACTTGGGCTAGCTTCGGAAACCCCTGTCCAAAGCAATCTCTGATAATCTTTTAAATAGTAATTTTCACTTCCAGCGGTTTCATCCGCCCATAACTCTTTCGTAAGAGAATCCAGACCCAAGCGAGCAGAAACAAAAATAAATAAAATGAGCGCAATAAACGACAACAGTGGATACCAATTAGTATCTATTGGGCCTCTTCCTCGAGGAAAAGATTTCAAATGGAACTCCCTAATTCTCCCCAGGCCCATTAGAAATCAAAAGCTCTTCACACACTTTTCTAAGGTTTCCAGCATATACTGAATGCGAGCGGCATCAATTCCAGGATGTACTCCGATCCAGAAAGATCGCTTCATGATCTCATCGGTATTGGTCAAACTTCCGGCCACGCGGAAATCTACCTCTTGATAGGCCGGCTGGCGCACTAAATTTCCGGCGAACAAGAGACGCGTGCCGACCCGTTTCTCTTCCAGAGCGGCCACTAATTTTTCACGAGGTATTCCAGGATTAGCATGCACTGGAAAGCCAAACCAAGAAGGATTGGTGCCCGCCGTAGGCTCCACGGGAATGAGAGCTTTGCTGAGCACCGGTGAGCTCTTCACA
>CAYZLH010000543.1:0-1951 GCA_964478795.1 uncultured Bdellovibrionales bacterium
AACTACCCACGGAATGTACAGCCACTCCATTTTGAAACCAATTGCGATTTTGTAAATCGGCAAGTTCTGCAGGATCTTCGGCTCGACGATAGAGCTCGCGATGTTCGGCAATCAATCCCTTGCTAAAATCCGGATAGCACATTCGACATTTTAAATTGCAAATATTACCCCAACGAACGTCTACCGCACGTAAGCTAGAAGTAGGCAATTGAATTTCGGCCGTTTGATCATTCAGCGCACTCAAAAAATCTTGATTGCTCTTTACTCGTAAACTTCGTTCACCTCGAGATTCGGGCAAAAAACACTCGTCACAGATTTTCGGCTGGCAATCGTTCGACATTTCCGCGCGCAACTTTTGGATTGTGGCAGAATTCCAGGCCCGCACAATGGAGTCCGGCTGATCAGCCTTAATTACTAATCCATTCTCATCGCGAAATTCCGCTTCGGGATTCCCACGCGTTAAACAACAAGGATAAAAACTTCCGTTTTCGGATAGGTAAAGTTGTCGCCAAACTAAAGAGCAAATCTTCAATTTAAGATTTCCTTCTGATAACCACTTTTGGCGAACTCGCGATCGGTTTCGTTGGCGGAGCTACTTCTTTTTCTTTGGCGGGGCGAGGCGGATAGAGTTCTGTTCCAGCTAATACTTTTTCCCAAAACTCTTTGGTCGGTGCTTTCCTTTCTTCCGCCCAAGATTCACGATGCCGCACTAACCCGAGGTGAGCGTCCCAACAACTGACAGAGCAAAAGGCCAAAAAGGTTCGTGAGCGATTGCACGTGCTCACATTACAGGCCCAATAGGGGGATTCAAAGGGGAGAGATTTTTTGCAAGAGCTGCACTTACGCCAAACTTCCATTGGCCAAAGTGTAGCGAGAAACAGAAATTAGATCGAGATTTCTTTTACCCAGCCGTAAGGATCTGCGGCTTCGCCATACTGAATGGCTGTAATGGCATCAAATAATCGCTTAGTGAGCTCACCCACTTTTCCTCCGGCCGGGTGCATCTTCTTGTGCGATGTGGCCAATTCACCCACAGGAGAAATTACAGCAGCCGTACCTGAGCCGAACACTTCTAGTAGGTCTCCACGATCGTAAGCCTGCATTACTTCTTGCAAGGTAATATTGCGCTCTACCAACGGTATTTTCCAGTCGCGCAACAGCTGAATTACGCAATCACGAGTAGCTCCATTTAAAATGGTGCCGCTCAGCGGAGGCGTCACCACTTCGTTTTTCAAACGGAAGAAAACATTCATCGTGCCGACTTCTTCAATATTCGTACGAGTAATGGCATCAAGCCACAGCACCTGGGAATAACCTTTGGCTTTGGCGTCCATAAATGCGGCCAAACTAGCCGCATAATTGGCTCCCGCTTTAACGGCCCCTAGCCCACCCGGAGCGGCGCGAATGTACTCTTCTTCCACCCAAATTTTTACAGGATTGAAACCTTCGGAATAATAAGCGCCAACGGGACTCGTAATTACAAAAAACAAATACTTTTCCGACGGACGAACCCCAAGAAAAGATTCCGTACCAATCAAAGTGGGACGCAAATACAGGGAGGCCCCTCGCTCCGCCGGAACCCAAGCGCTGTCGATCTTCACGAGCTCAGCCAACGACTCTTGAAAAACCGCTTCCGGCAAAGAAGGCATGCACAATCGTTTGGCGCCATTGGCGAATCGACGGGCGTGAAAATCTGGGCGGAACAAGCGCAATTTTCCATCCGTCCCGCGAAATGCTTTCATTCCCTCAAACAAACACTGCGCGTAATGGAGCACGCAGGCGCCGGGTTCCAACGACAAATCCCCATAAGGAAGAATTCGCGGGTGACTCCACTCGCCTTTTTGGTAGTCCATCAAAAACATATGGTCCGCAAAGTATTTTCCAAACCCGAGTTGGGCAGCTGGAACTTTAACGCGAGGCGAAGTCGTGAGTTTTTTCGAAATTTGCATCT
>CAYZLH010000544.1:0-1948 GCA_964478795.1 uncultured Bdellovibrionales bacterium
ATCACTTGCATGTGCGTCTGAAGTGCCCTGCGGGAGATGCCGAATGCAAACAACAGGAATCGCTTGAGTTGGTTGGTGCGCAATGTGGATCAGAACTCGAGTGGTGGTTCAGCGCCGAAGCCAAAGAGGAATGGACGAAAAAACGGGAAAGTCATGGCCGAGTCTTTCCCGAGCTTCCAAAAAGCTGTGAGCGCATGGTTTCCGATGAACCCGCTGCTGAAAAGGTGGCCTCACAAAAATGAGACAGCTGTGGTTTAACGGTTATCTTCATTTAGCCGGACCCATCACCTTTGGTTTATTTCTTTATTGGATTGCTTCGCTATTTCCTTATTTGCGCGAGCGGGCTGGGAATAAAGAGTTTTGGCTCAGCTTGGGAATTTCTTTGTTCGCCACGGGCATCGTTTTTTCCACGATGGAAGTGGGCTTCAAAGTTTTAAGCGATGAAACGAACTTACTTTCCGTGGCGAATATGCTGGTGCAATTCGGAATGGCCTCGAATACTGAGCAGTGGGTTTATTACTACCACACGTATCATCCATTAGACTTTAGCGTTCCTTCTCGGCCAATTTTTTATCCAATGCTTACCGCCATCGTACATTTCACCAATGGGATGAGAAGTTGGAGTCCTTTTGTGGTGAACTTTCTGGCGCTCACTGGTTTGTTTTTTCTTGTTTTACGTGCGGCTAAGAAAAATCTTGGGAACCAATTTATTGGTGGCTTGGCCGTGCTGATGAGCCCGGTAATATTGATCGTGGCCACTAGTGCCGGATTTGATTTAGTTTCGCTATTTTTTGGTTACGTGAGTTTTACGTTTTGGCAGAGGTGGCTAGAGACAAAAGAAGAGCGCGAGTTACATTCGTTATTTGTTTCGCTCTTATGCTTTGCCAGCGTTCGTTATGAAAGTATTGTCATAATTCCCTTATTTTTTGCGATCCACTGGTCGGCACTCAAAGTTTTACGCTGGAAAATCGTATTTGGTGGATTTTTTCTATTGCCATTGGTGGTGCAGCGGGTCCTTACCTGGGGGAGTTTTGAAAATCCACCAGGTGTTCCAGCCTTTGCGTTCTCCCACTTGGTTGCGCATTTGCCTGATTTTTTTCGCTCCTTTTTTTGGAATACCAATGGAGTCTATCCAGTGCCCATCCACTGGCTGGGGATTATTGGGTTGTATTGGGTTGTACGAGAAGGGAAAAAGTATCTTTTCCCGCTAGCATATCTTGGATTTTTATTAGTTCTGCTTTTGAGTCATCATTTTGGATTTGCTGGACACCCAACGCAAGTGCGATTGTTTCTGCCATTGTCGTTTGCGTTGGTTGCATTGAGTTTGCTTACCCTCAAAAAGCTAGAGGTTGGCACAGGTTGGACGCTAGTGGTTTTTGCCTTGCTGCGTTTCCACCATTTGCGCTATTCGATTTCTGATCCTTTGACAACCCAATTGACGATGACTCGCGAAGTGCGACACATCCGAGATTTTTTACAGAAAGCCAGCCCGGAGGATCTTTTTGTCTACGATCGACCCGGTCAACTAGCAGCCCTAGGCTATAGCGCAATTTCTTTTAATTACTTTGAGGCTAACAAAGAAAAGTATGTGGGTGACTGGAAACGACGCCTCTTCCAAAATCTATATTTCATCGATCGACCTAAATATGCTGACACAATTTACGAAATGTCGCCTTTGAAAAAAGTTGTCGAGCGCGAACATCAGCTGAGTCCGGAAGAGCGCCTACGCATCTCACGACTGGAAAGCGCCCTTCCGTAATTTGTATTTTCGTTGGAACCTAGGAAACAATCATTTTGTTGTTAGGTTAGATCGCGCCAGTTCTTAGGTTTCTTGGCGTCCTTGCTAATTTTTTTCCACTTCTTCTTTTCTTCACTTTGTAGCGCCTTGAATTGCTTTCGCTATTGAAACGAGAATTCTTTACGAATCTATTGATAACTATAAAAAGAC